>NZ_JBFGBM010000020.1:0-21911 GCF_041567615.1 Muriicola sp. | reverse complement strand
CCGGAAAGAGCGAAAGGCCCTTGCAGAGGCTGAGGCTCAGAGGACAAGGGATTCCCTCTCCCTGATCAGGAGGCAACAGGATTCCCTGGCCCAGGCCAGGAGGCTGGCTGCGGAGGAAAAAAATGCACAGCTGGCCAAAGATGCGCAACGCCGAAAGGACTCTTTGGAGGCCATTGACATTATAGCGGCTGAAAAGGCCAAACAAAACCAAATAGTGACTCCGCAAAAGGGCGAACGTTACCAGGAGGCCGTTCTCAATGACGATATCCGCCCCGGGTTTTATTTGATCGTCAATATTTTTGCGACCCAGCGCTACTACAACCTTTTTATGGATTCACTGAAGAAAAGGGGACTGAATCCGGGATCGTTCTACCGCTCAGACAGAAAGCAAAATTATGTCTACCTGGAACGGTACGATACCCTGCAAGAAGCAAGAGAAGCGAGGGACAGTAAATTCTTTGGAAAATATCAGGAAACCATCTGGATCTTCAGGGTAAAAAAGGAATAGGCTCAGAGCCTCATTTCCCTTTTGATGAGGACTTCGAGATACGCAATCGTATTGACCAGGTACTTGCGGTCCCCGGAAATGGTGGCCATGGCAACGGCCCCCTGTATCATGGTGAACATTTGCTTGGCAAATTGCAGGGGTGGAACTGGGAGCCTGATCTCACCGTTCTTTACCCCATTTTCGAGGATCAGGGCGATCTTGCCCTCTATGGTCCGCATGGTCTCCCGTGCAGCACCCAGGAGGAGACGGTTGTTGTAGTGGGCGTCCATCCCCACATTCAGGACAGGGCATCCCCCAAGAGGGGCTGTAAATTCATCGTAATTCCGGTAGAAGTCCGTAAGCCTGTAAATGAGATCCAGGGCATGACCTTCACCTGCCAGGCGCTTGTCTATGGCATCTAACAACGTAGTGCTCAGGTATTCAAACGCAGCCAGGGCCAGGGATTCCTTATTTTCAAAATTCCCGTAGATAGCCCCTTTTGTCAGGCCGGTAACCTCGGTAAGGTCGCTCATGCTGGTGCCGACATAACCGTGTTTGTTGAACACAGGGGCCACTTTTTCAATAATGAAGGCAGTGGTACGTTCGGCTTTGGTGGTCATTCAGGATCAATTTTGTACGAATATAAAAAACCATACCCTGTGAAGCACATATTTTTTTAAAAAAAGGCAGCCGGGGGTTTACTGCTCCCGGCTGTGTTTATATCCATCTATTTTGATCTCATTCAACCAGTTCCGACTGGTTCCTGAAAACAAGTCCGTCGTCAAAGGAATCGATCAGAATGATACTTTCTGCAGTGATCTTCCCACTCAGCAATTCCTTTGAAAGGCTGTTCAACACTTCTTTTTGTATGGTCCGTTTGATAGGGCGTGCACCGTATTGAGGGTTATAGCCCTTCTCTGCGAGGTACTGTATCGCTTCTTCGGTGGCATCAATCGTAATATGCTGTTTGGCCACCATTTTCTTCAGGTGTTCAAGCTGCAATCTCACGATATCGATGATATTCTTCTTGCTCAGAGGAGTGAACATGATGATATCGTCAATGCGGTTCAGGAACTCCGGCCGTATGTTCTGTTTTAACAGCGCCATCACCTCTATTTTAGCCGCCTCAGTGGCACTGTGGAGATCTTTGAGGTTTTCAAAGGTTTCCTGGATGATATGGCCGCCCATATTGCTGGTCATAATGATGATCGTGTTCTTAAAATCGGCTACCCGGCCTTTGTTGTCCGTCAGCCTTCCTTCGTCCAGCACTTGCAGGAGGATGTTGAAAGTATCCGGGTGGGCTTTCTCGATCTCATCGAGGAGAACCACGGAGTAGGGCCTTCTTCTCACCGCTTCTGTCAGTTGTCCGCCTTCATCATATCCCACATATCCGGGAGGAGCTCCTACCAGCCTGCTCACGGAATGCCTTTCCTGATATTCGCTCATATCGATGCGCGTCATGGCATTCTCATCGTCAAAAAGGTAGTCGGCAAGGGTCTTGGCCAATTCGGTCTTACCTACGCCGGTAGTACCGAGGAACAGGAAGGACCCGATAGGCCTTTTTACATCCTGCAGTCCGGCCCTGCTCCTTCGGATCGCATCCGAAACCGCCTCAATCGCCTCTTCCTGCCCCACCACGCGCTTGTGCAGCACATTTTCGAGGTTGAGGAGTTTCTCCCTTTCGCTTTGCAGCATCTTGGTCACGGGTATCCCGGTCCATTTGGCAACGACCTCAGCAATGTCTTCATTGGTGACCTCTTCCTTGATCAATGTACCCGCTTTCTGGGCTTCTGCCAGGTCTAGCTGCAATTTTTCGAGTTTTTCCTGTGCCTCTTTGATCTTGCCGTAACGCAGCTCAGCCACCAGGCCGTAATCTCCGTTCCTTTCGGCCCTTTCCGCTTCCAGTTTAAACTCCTCTATATCCACTTTGGTCTTCTGTATCGCATCGATAACCGATCTTTCGCTCTCCCACTTGGCAAAGATTTCGTTCCTCTCTTCCTTCAGGTTAGCGAGGTCTATGTTGAGCGACTTGAGTTTGGCGTGATCTTCTTCCCGTTTGATGGCCTCTATCTCGATCTCGAGTTGCATGATCTTCCGGTCGAGCACGTCCAGATCTTCGGGTTTGCTGTTGATCTCCATCCTCAGTTTGGAGGCTGCCTCATCCATCAGGTCGATGGCCTTATCGGGAAGGAAACGGTCTGTGATGTATCGCTGCGACAGTTCCACAGCGGCTATCACTGCCTCGTCCTTGATCCTTACCTTGTGATGAGCCTCGTACTTTTCCTTGATTCCCCTGAGGATAGAGATAGCACTCTCCGTATCGGGCTCGTTCACCATTACTTTCTGGAACCTTCGTTCCAGAGCCTTGTCCTTCTCGAAGTACTTCTGGTATTCGTCCAGGGTGGTAGCTCCGATGGCGCGCAATTCTCCTCTGGCCAGAGCCGGTTTCAATATGTTTGCGGCATCCATGGCGCCCTGCCCGCCTCCTGCACCGACCAGGGTGTGTATCTCATCTATGAACAATACGATGTCACCATCACTCGAAGTGACTTCCTTAATGACGGATTTGAGTCGCTCTTCAAATTCTCCTTTGTATTTCGCACCTGCGATCAGGGCTCCCATATCCAGGGAGTAGATCACCTTGTCTTTGAGATTCTCAGGCACATCCCCCTGAATGATCCTGTGGGCCAAACCTTCTGCAATCGCCGTCTTTCCGGTGCCCGGTTCTCCAACCAGCATGGGGTTGTTCTTGGTCCTTCTGGAGAGGATCTGCAATACACGCCTGATCTCCTCATCACGACCGATAACAGGATCCAGCTTACCGCTGTCTGCTTCCTCGTTCAGGTTACGGGCGTATTTGTTCAGGGCATTGTAGGTGTCCTCGGCACTTTGTGAGGTTACCTTGGCCCCTTTGCGCAATTCAATGATGGCTGACCGCAGGTCCTTCTCCGTGACCCCCTGGTCCTTCAGGATGCGTGCGATCTTGCTTTTCGACTTGAAAATGGCGAGCAGGATGTGCTCCAGGGAGACAAAGTCATCCTTCATATTCTTCGCTGCGATACTCGCCTCGGTAAGGGTTTTTCCGGCCTCTTTTGAGAATTGCAGTTCCCCTCCGGAAACCTTTGGTGTACTTTGAAGTTCTTTTTCCAGGATCTGTTTGACCAGCACTAGATTGACGTTTAGCTTTTTCAGGATGAAGGGGAGGACATTCTCATCGGTCTCCATCAATGCCTTAAAGAGATGCTCGTTCTCTATCTGAGGATGTTGCATTTCCTGGGCTATTTGCTGAGCCAGCTGAATGACTTCCTGGGATTTTATGGTAAAATTGTTAATATTCATGATTGTTGATTGTATTTAATTCCTATTCCTATTTTTGCAATCGCTAGGACAACAATCCTACCATTGTATCAGAACAGACAAAATGTCTGATAAAGCCTTTATTTACAAGACAATAAGTCAGGTTAGTGAACTCTTTAAACTTAGATTGATTTTGACAAGCACATGGGATTGAAGAGATTTTTCAGCACCGGTAAAACCACTTCTGAAAAGCGCAGGGATACGATACCGTGGATTCCCCTGGAAAAAGAGGAACAATTGGAGGAGATTCTGAATAGGTCGTCCACCATTCCCCAGGTGATCTTCAAGAATTCCACCACCTGTGGGATCAGCGGGATGGCCAGGCGGGCCTTTGAATCTAATAATTCAAGCCAGGTGGATAAGGTCGGGTTTTATTTACTTCACATTCAGTACAACAGGGAGTTATCCAATGAGATCGCATACCGTTTGGGCATCCGCCACGAATCGCCCCAGGTCCTGATCATAAAGGATGGAAGGGTGGTACATCACGATTCACACGGACAGATCTCAGGGATCAGTCTATCGGAATGGATATAAAAAAACCCGGGATCTTCTTCCCGGGTTTTTCTTTTAATTGAATCGATGTCTTACGATGATCTGTTTGAGTTTGGCCTTTAGGTCTTCACCCGCATCATAGACCATCTGTTCGTTGCTCGGGAAAGGTACAGCACCCAGATTGAGCAAGGCGATAAGGTCATTGTCCAGGGCCCTCCTGTCTCCGCTGTAGTTGGCGTACACATGCTGGAACAGGAACTCACTGGAGAGAGGATAGGTGTTGAGCTGTTGCCTGGTGTTGAGATCGACAAAGCTCACGAGTCCCGTTACCTGAGCCATTTTCTGCTGGGTGAACTGATAGTAATTGCAGGTCACCGTCTTGAAATTGTCAACCTTGATCTCGTTCCCGAGGCTATCCTTCACCAGGTTGCCGTTCTCATCCTCCAGGTACCGGTAGCCATCCTTCACTTGTTTTTCCTTCACAAACTGCTTTTCATTTACCTGTTCGGGTGAGATGTTTATCTCCCTGAAAGCTACCTGCATTTCATAATCGTACCTGATGTTCTCAAGCGGATTGTTGTGGTACTGTGTCCAGAGGTCGTCCAGGCCGTAGGTGTTGAAATTCAGCAATTCCTCTTCAAGCCTTTCCGGAATGATCACCTGGGTATCGTTGACCATCTTAACTTTAACATAGTCCAGACCTCTCTGGTAGGCCACTTCCATTTGCTCCTTCGTATCGGCATATCCGGGATTGATCTCATCCAGATACCTGAAATCCTCATAGGCCCTTCGATAATCGAGTTTGCTGGAGGCACTTTCGAAAAGGGAAAGGGCATTGTCGTACAGATAATCAGACAACCTTTCCTTGGAATCTATGATATCCTCATCAAAATTCCTGAAGTTGAACCGGGCGTTCCTGTTCTCATCCCTGACATAGAGGGGCAGCAAAGGCCTGATCCGCTCCTGGATCTGCCTGAGCTGGGTATAGCCTTTATAAATCGCTTCCAGATTGGCCGGATTGCCATCCTTTTCAAGGAAGGTGATGTTCTGAAGTTCACGCTCCATATTCTTGGCGAAGGCTTCTTCGAGCATGAGTACATAGGGCTGGTTTCCCCTTTTGTCCTTGTTGTCAGCCAGGTTTCTCAGCGCGCTGTTGATAGCCTGCTGATAATTCCCGGTGTTGATCGCTTCCTGAGTCTTTTTAACGCCTCCACAGGCCAGGAATAAAAAGACGGTTGAAAAAATAAGTAGTGCCTTTTTCATGATGTTGTGATTTGCGGTTTACAGGGCAAGACCAAGAGCCATGCCAAATTCTTCCGAAATCATAACGAAAAAGGTTGTTTTATCGTATAGATTCGATGAAATACCTGAAATGAAGAAAAAAAAGAGGACCTGTTTACAGGCTCAGGGCGGGTAAAATTTTAGTCGAAACCTCCCCGAAACCTATCCTTACACCGTCCTTGGAGCAGTAACCCTTCATGATCACGGTGTCGTTGTCCTTAAGGAATTTACGGGTAGTGCCGTCGGAAAGAGGGATCTCCTTGCTGCCCTGCCAGGAAAGTTCCAGCATGGAACCAAAGGAATCGGGTGTTGGACCGGAAATGGTCCCACTGCCCATCATATCCCCGCTGTTTACCTTACATCCATTGATGGTGTGGTGTGCGAGTTGCTGGGCCATGGTCCAGTACATGTATTTGAAATTGGTCCTGCAGACTGTGGTTTCCGAACCGTCCTCGGTCCTGATCTCAACTTCGAGGTGGATGTCAAAGCTCTTTTTTCCCTTCTGAGCGAGGTAGGGCAGGGGAAGGGGATCTTGTTTCGGGCTGGCTACCCGGAAGGGTTCCAGGGCATCCAGGGTTACAATCCAGGGAGAAATGGAAGAGGCAAAGTTCTTCCCCAGGAAAGGTCCCAGCGGGACGTATTCCCATTTCTGGAGGTCCCTGGCACTCCAGTCGTTAAAGAGGACCAGCCCAAAGATATAATCTTCGGCCTCCTCTATTTTTATAGGTTCACCCAGCGCATTGGCATCTGTGGTGATAAAGGCCATTTCGAGTTCGAAATCGAGCAGTTTCGACGGACCGAAAACCGGAGTCTTTGCGCCTTTGGGCAGCGTCTGACCGTTAGGTCTTCGGATGGGTGTTCCGCTGGGTATAATGGTGGAACTGCGACCGTGGTAACCTACGGGCAGATGAAGCCAGTTGGGAAGCAAGGCATTCTCCGGGTCCCGGAACATTTTCCCCACATTGGTGGCGTGCTCCTTGCTGGAATAAAAATCCGTATAATCCCCGATCTGTACGGGTAACTGCATCTCGATCTCGTCCAGGGTGAAGAGGACGATTTTCTGATGTTCCTTATTCGACTGTAGCTCCTGGTTGCTTTTCTGGAAAATTTCGCTGATCCGGTTCCTGACCAGTCGCCACGTCTTCTTTCCGTCTGAGATAAAATCATTCAAGGTATCCTGCAGGAAGATATCGTCTGTCAGGGGGATATCCTTAAAGTAACCCAGCTGGTGCAATGCCCCCAGATCGATGGCGTGATCCCCTATCCGAGTACCTATGGTAATGATGTCGTCCCTGGTGAGAAAAACGCCGAACGGGATATTCTGAATAGGAAAATCAGAATGTTCCGGTACAGGCAACCAGGAGGTCAGGGAAGGGTCATTCGCTTTTAATGGCATTGTACTATTGTTAATTGCTGTTTGATAAAATCCTGATCAAATATATTATTTTCTGAACATTAACCCCTGGCAATTTGTACTTTTACGCCTCAATGGTTAGAAATTCGTTTTTATGAAAAGGGATACCCAGGTTTTTGAACTTATCGCAGCAGAAAAAGAACGTCAGCTGCAAGGTATAGAGTTAATCGCCTCTGAGAATTTTACCAGTCCACAAGTCATGGAGGCTGCAGGTTCCGTACTCACCAATAAATACGCTGAGGGATATCCAGGTAAACGGTATTACGGAGGGTGCGAAGTAGTGGATCAGGTAGAAACCCTGGCCATTGAACGCGCCAAGGAATTATTTGGTGCCGTGTACGCCAATGTTCAGCCCCATTCGGGTTCACAGGCCAATGCAGCCGTTTACCAGGCCTGTCTGCAGCCCGGGGATACCATCCTGGGATTCGATCTTTCCCACGGCGGGCATCTGACTCACGGATCCCCCGTAAATTTTTCAGGAAAGCTATACCGATCTACTTTTTATGGGGTGGAAGAGGAAACCGGAACACTGAATTACGACAAGATCCAGGAAATTGCAGAAAAGGAACAACCCAAAATGATTATCGCAGGAGCTTCTGCCTACTCGCGTGACATGGATTTTGCTAGATTCAGGGAAATCGCAGACAGTGTGGGTGCCTTTTTGCTGGGAGATATCTCTCACCCGGCCGGACTCATCGCCAAGGGCATTCTGAATGATCCCATTCCCCACTGTCATTTTGTAACCACCACCACCCACAAGACCCTGAGGGGCCCCCGGGGCGGACTCATCCTGATGGGGGAGGATTTTGACAACCCCTTTGGCATCACCCTGAAGAATGGTAACCTTAGAAAGATGTCTGCCCTCATTGACCTAGCGGTCTTCCCCGGTAACCAGGGCGGCCCGTTGGAACACATCATAGCGGCCAAAGCAGTGGCCTTTGGAGAAGCCCTGACCGATGAATTCCTCCATTATATGATACAGGTTAAAAAGAATGCCGCTGCCATGGCGGCAGCTTTTGTGGCCAGGGATTATAAGATCATCTCAGGAGGAACAGACAACCATATGATGCTCATCGACCTGAGAAATAAGAACATCACGGGGAAAGATGCAGAAAAGGTATTGGTTCGCGCAGATATCACGGCGAACAAGAATATGGTCCCTTTCGACGACAAATCACCCTTTATCACCTCCGGAATACGTTTCGGCACGGCTGCTGTAACGACACGCGGACTCAGGGAGGACGATATGGGGATCATTGTTTCCTTTATCGATGAAGTCCTGAGCAATCCGGAAAACGATGAGATCATCAACAGGGTTCGAGAAAATGTAAATGCGATGATGAGGAAAAGGCCCCTGTACAGCAATTTACAGATTGAACAGGTCTAGATCGCCCGGGATAATGACCTTGTTCTTGAGGTCGTAAATCAGGGCTTCGTCTTCTTCTTCAAAATAAAGTCCCCAGTAGAAGTAGTATCCCTGGTCGTTCAAAGTCTGAGGCCCGACCAGCCTCAGGATGGTATCTTCCATTTCCACTTCCTCATAGACCGGGACAAAGATTTCCATGGGGGTCGCAGACAGGTTCCTCGTGATATGCATATAATTTTCTGCCAGGACCGTCAGGATGGTATCGAGTTGATTCTCCACGCTCTCCGGGGCTATCTTTTTGATAGTGATCGCGCAGTCCTTTAAATGAAGGGAGAGTTCCTCCACATCGATGAAGGCTCCGTTCAATTCCCGGATCTCCTGCATGTATTTGCTCAGCAATGGCAGACCGGTACTGACCAGATTGAGCCCACAGGAACCCCAGGTGCCCTGTTGCATGTGAAAGAGTACTTCGTGTAAACTTAAAGGACACTTCATTTCCAGGACGAGATTGTTCTCTTCGCAACAAACGGTAGAGTTTCGGATCGTGATGGTTGAGAAGTATTCCTTTTCGAGTTGCCGGGTCAGAGAATGTACGCCCAGGATCTCCTTTTTACCTTCCCGGCAGGAGGAAATAAAAAGCTTGGTTTTTTTAGAGCGGTGGGCCATAGCAACCTTTTTAGGGGCTCTATGTAAAGTTAACGTTAATTTATGGGGAGTGATTATAGAAAAACCATAGAATATTTATGGTTTTGCTGGAAAAACACGGGTTTTTAGGCAAATATGAAGTAAAAAAACCAGAGGTGCCCCGTGGAATTAAATAAAGCCCTTGTCCCGTGATGCCGTGATCAGAGCCTGATCGTTCTGTTTTTCCACGCCAAAAAGGGATTTAAGCTGGCGTTTCCTATTCTCAATACCCGGAAGGGACAGGGAGATATACTTGACCATATCCTTGGTCTTGGTACCTATGGAAAGGTGGTAGAGGATCTTTTTGTCATTCTCATCCAGGGAGATATCCTGGGCCATTTTCTTACGGATGGCCACCAGGGCTTTTTGGGTGTAGTAGGGCGGGGAATTCAGCACGGTGTTTACCATGGCCTGCAGGGATTTCTGGTCTATTTCAGTCTTGACCATGTAGCCCTCGGGGTCCACGGTCTGCATGATGCTGTTGATCCGGTAATTGTCACTAAAGGATGACATAAAGACGATCTTGGAGTCCGGTGATACTTTCCTGGCGTATATTCCCAGGTCTTCTCCCGTCTTGGCCGGACCTTCCGTGGGGTTGGAGAGTTGAATATCGAGCAGGAGGATGTCATAAGGTATCCCCCTGGCTGCATCCTCGATACGCTTGACTGAATCCTCATAGGTTTTCGCCGTATCCATTTGCACTTTGAAGCCGTCAAATTCCGTATCCTCCAAAATGAACTTATAGCCCAGCGTTGTCATTTCATGATCATCAACTGCCAAGATTCTTACTGTTCTCATAGGCTCAAATTTTATGCTTCCTGCAGGTCTTTAGGTAAAGATATCTCTTTTTTAGCATCCTGGGAAATGTGCTCCATGGGGATCTCCAGAAGGACGGTGGTCCCTATACCCGGAGCGCTCTTCAGATACCATTTGCCCTTGATCTTCCTCACGCGGGATTCGATGTTCTTATGGCCAATGCCTTTTTTGCCCTTCCCGGCCTCGAAGCCCCGTCCGTTATCCTGTATGGTGATCACGATCTGCCACCCGTCGACCTCAAATGATACATAAATGGAAGTGGCAGCAGCGTGTTTGATGCAGTTCTGCAGACTCTCCTGCAGGATACGGTAAAGGTTGATCTTGGTCACTCCTTCCAACTGGTCCCAGTCCAGGTCCTGATCATAGGAGAAGTAATATTGGATGCCTGCAGGTTCTACAGTACTTTTAAGCAGGTCCTCGATGGAGTTCATAAAGTTGTTGAACTTCTGGTAGGAAGCATCGTTGAGCTCATGGGAAATGGACCGGATTTCCTCCTGTACCTGTTTGAGTTTCTCAATGGCCTGTTCGCGCAGGGCGATGGCGGCATCGTCCCCCTTTTTGTTCAAGCCCAGCAGGACCATCCTAACCCCGTTCATCTCCCCGAGTATACCGTCGTGAAGCTCTTCTGAGATTCGTTTCTGTTCTGACTGCTTCCCTTCCTCTACCTTCTGTTTCTGGGCAAGCATGAGGTTAAAGATCTCCTGGTTGGCTTCCTGCTGTTGCTGCTGGAACTTTAGCCGCTGGTTTTTGATCCTCTGAACAACAATTATGGAAAGGGCGATGGCGAACAGGAGCAATCCAACGGCTATCCCGATCCAAATCAGTCGCTGTCGGGCCAACTGGCGGTTTCGGTGCTCGGTCTCATCGGTTTCATAGCGGATGCGCTCGAATTTGTTCCTGATGCGTCTTTCCTCCAGCACCATACTGTCTTTCAATCGGCTATACTCTCTACTATAAGTTAGAGCGTTATCTGGATCCAGCTCTTCTAAGAGCTTAAGGGTTTCCAAATATCTATAGTTGTTATCAATCTCCCTGGCAAGGTCTCTGGCGTTGCCAGCAAAGATAAAAGCGTCGGCCTTTCTCCCGATCTCCTTGCTTACGACCGCCAGGTTGAAATAATTCCTCGAGAGACCTTCTGTATCTCCAATGCTATCTCTGAGAAATTGAGAGCGATAAAGTTTATCCTCCACTGTTTTCATCTGCCCAAGTTCAAATTCTGACATGGCCAAATTATCGAGCAAAGTTGCATATAACTTTGGTTTAAGCGCTAGTATGCTATCCAAAGTTATGGCCTGCTCAAATTTTGCTTTAGCCGCATCATAATTTCCCTGATCGTAGTAGACCAATCCTACGTTATTTTCCAAGGAAGCCAATTCTCGATCATCCAATTTTGCCTTTTCGAGGTATTCTCGTGCCAGATCGTAATATTTCAATGCATTTTCATATTCCAAAAGGGCATTTGATGCAATTCCCATCGTATTATATGCTTCAAATAACCGTTCATTATCCTCTAAGGGCTTTAGAAGTTCAATTGCCGCGGTGAGGGTTGTTAATGCTCCGGTATTATCGTGCGTTTTGGTTTGTATACTTGCCATACTCCGCAATACCCGTGCTGATGAAAGATTGTCTTCACTAAGGTCAAATAATTTTTGGGCCATGCTGAAATACAGGTATGCACTATCACGATTTTCATTGCCAGGAGTATCAAAGAATGCCCCTTTATCCCAATATGATTCAGCCAATCTTAGCGAATCATTGATCTGTTCCGCAAAAGAAGTTAGAGCTTGGTTGGTGTTTAAGAATAATTCGATATCTCCAAAACCATAAGTTGCCATGGACAACCGAGACATATAACGGATTTTAATACTATCAACATCAATAGAATCAATCGTATGAGTTATTTTGAGAACGTGTCTTTTTCTTAAATCATTTCGAAATGATGGACTCTCAGCGATTTCCAGCCAATGGTCAAGGCTGTCTTTTAGATCCTGATGGATAGCAATATCAGTACTCGTTACTATCTCATTGCATGAAGAGAATAAACAGCTTACGAGAACAATTACCAAAAATCTGTACATGGAGCAATTCCTTGAAATATATAATTACAATATAAAAAAAGAGTCTTACAAATTGTAAGACCCTTTTTTAAATAGGTTTAATATGATTTATCCGTTGCCCCTTCCGGTCCCAGTATCTGAATTTCCATCAGTCGCTTGGGTTTCATACAGGGTCTGGTCTTCGGCTGTGTCGTTGGTGCAGGAGATCATAGATACGCTAAACAGGGCTATGGCAAAAATACAGGCTAATTTTTTCATCGTGGTCTTCTTTTTAGTGAGTTAAAGTTCCACTAAACTATTTGAGGTCCACGAGGATCGTATACCGGAAACCACTCTTTTAGTGAACGGTCAGGTTCTGTGAGGATTTCGACCGGTTTTGTAAGAATTTTATGATTTAAGGGTAGAGATGGCATTTTTGGACAGCACCTTTTTCAGGCTGTCTATGTTCTCTTTGTAAGTCTTCGAAAAAGGCAGTTGCTTCTTGCCGGACTTCAGGGCACAGATATTCTTTCCGTAATTGATGCGGGAAACGTAGTCCATGTTGAGGATGTAGCTCTGGTGGATCCGGATAAAGTTCTTGGGCAGGGATTTTTCGAAGGTCTTCAGGGTCTTGAAGGCGCTGATCACGCTGCCGTCCTTCATCACAAAGTCGGTGGCGTTGTTGTCTGCCTGCAGGTACAGGATCTCATCCGTGTTGAGGTACTGGAAGTCTTTATAGGATTTCAGGCAGATCGTATGAGAACTGACTTCCTTGGGATGCTGTTTCTTAAGCCTGAGGAGGGTCTTGCGGATGTCCAGTTCGTTATATGGCAGTAGCCAATAATCGTAGAAGCCGTTTTTGATGGCGTGATAAGCGTACTCCTTGCTCCTGGCCACGCCGATGATCAAAGGCAACTCATTCATGTATTGATGCAGTTCCGAGACCATCAGGAAATAGTCCATGGCCGCGTCCTCCAGGTTGATAAAGACCAGGTCTGGCAGGTGTTTCAGGATGCCGTTGATCCCTTCCCTGCTGTCCAGTGACCGATCCACACACAGGAAATCACCATGGTCCTCCAGAAAATGCTGCAATTGCAGATTTGAAGTGGCATTGGCATCGATTATGGTGTATCGGTACTCCATAAACACAGGGTTGTGGGAAAATTACTAATCCTTTGCGAATAAGGATTATAGATTTCCCTTAGAATATTTATGGTTTTAAGAGTCAATATACTGAAAATCAAATCAGAAGAAGGAATATTCCTACAAATACAACCAATTGTTGATATCTTTTGACTCTATTGCTGGTAAGCCCCGAGTGATGGAGCCTGTGTGCGGTCAGTTCCCAACAGGTCCAGAGGTACCAGCTGGGCCGTATCCGGATCGCCAACGCCCAGCGCTTCGGATTGTGGCCCCAGGGTAAAATCATTCCTGAAAGGAGCCGTGAAACCGGCTTCGGCATTCAGGAATACATTTAGGTATCGGGATGTATCTGAGAAGTCGTACAGCGGATTCCCTGCCAGCTCCCCGGAAGAGTCATTGAATTTTAATAAAACGTGTGAAAAGAAAAAGTTGAAGTCCGATCCCGGCCTTTGATCCAGGCTCAATTCCCTGGAAGTGTTCCCGTCTGTAATACAGTTGAGAAAATCAGCCTGTAACAGGTCGCCCCCAGTACTGTTCTCCCGGTCAACAGCGTCATATGTGGTGATCTTCAGGGCTGATCCTGTCCGAAAACCATTCCTCCAGTAATTCGCGATCGTCGTGTGGAGGAAACGGTAAGAACCTCCTCTATCTAGAAGAAGGCTGTGGTTGCCCGCATGGCCCAGGACCAGGTTTTCCCCTTCTATGGAGGTGTTCCTGCCCCACAGGTTTACTGCCGAACTGTTGTAGACCTGCGTATTCGAAAGGGAAAGGGTCGGTGCAGGGGATTCGGGATGACCCTCCACCAAAATCCCTACGGTGGCATTTTTAAGGGTGAGATGGGAGATCTCATTGTCAATACTTCCGGGGGCGAGCCAGAGGGTGCCCCACTGACCTGGAACTTCTGAAAATTCGGGTTCCAGACGGTCTCCCTCAAAGACCACTTCATTTTCCATCAGATCCCGGTCTTCGCTAAGCATACCTTCGATCCGGATACTGCCTCCTGTCCCCACCAGGATGCCCGATTCCTTGTGGAAGTGGACCCTCGTACCGGCTTCCACGGTCAGGACCTTTCCTGAGCCCACAGCCGCATACCCGTATATTACATAGGGTTTTTCTTTGGTAAACTGAAGCTCGTCATCCTCGAGCAAAAATCCTGTGATCCGCAATTCCCTGCCTTCTTCGTCCAACCCCAGCAGGAGACTTTCCCTGCTGCCATTAGCCAGGGTAGCGGGGTAGAGGAATACGGCGTCCCTGACCAGGGTCACCAGGGGTATGCGTTGCTCGTAGACCCCCTCGTCAAACAGGAGCTGGTCTGTGTAGAGGAATTCATCCTGACCGATGGGAGCCAGATCATAGGTAGTCTCAATAAAGACGTACAGGCTGTCTCCCGAAAACAAGGGAATGTCGTTGAAACTCTTACCCGCCTGCCCGTCTACATTCAGCCGGTATTGGCTGTTCTCCCCCCCGGCGAGCCGTATAGTGGGAATCTTTATATCCCGTGAGGATCGATTGTATACCTTGAGGCTGTAGGTGCTGCTGCCGATATTGGTGAACACGGTGTCCAGGAAGACTGTGTCCTTTGAAAATTCAAGCTGCCCAGAACTGGGCGCATATTCAAAATCTTTCCTGCAGGACGTAAAACAGACCAGGTAACAGAGCAGTACAAGGGAGGCACACAGGAAACGCATAGGCGGGGTTTCAGGTTTCGGTCTTCGGGATGAAAACAGCCCGGATTTCTTCAGAGATCCGCATGGGCCTGTAGGTATGGCTGTCGAGCAGACACCACTCGGTCTCAGACCTGACGATGGGTTTCCCTGAAGAAAGATCCTCCATTTCCACCACCCTTGTTGAGATGGCTCCTTCAGATTTTTTGATATAGGTCTGCATCCGAAGGGTATCTCCCAGTTTGGCTGCATTCCTGTATTGAATGAGGTGTTGCCTGACGACCCAGATCGCCGTTTTCCTGATTTCTTCCGGTGCTATGGACTCCCAATGGGCCCGGGATATATCCTGGATCCATTGAACATAGCGAACATTATTGACGTGTTGGAGTTCATCAAGGTCGGCCTGTTCCACTTGTTTGATCATCTCAAAGCGCATCCTATTCTTTTTTATGAAGGGTGATCTCGAACAAGGTATCCCAGTTCTTCCCGGTCACGAAAAACGATTTACGTCCCGGATGGTAAGCGATCCCGTTAAGAACGTCCAGTTTGGGGTGCTGCCTGACCTTCTCCCGGAGTCCTCCGAGATTCACAACCCCTTCTATGGCCCCGCTGTTTGCGTCAATGATCATCATACTTTCCTTCTGCCATACATTGGCATAGATCTTCCCATCCACGAATTCCAGTTCATTGGCCTTGTTGAAAATCGACTTGTTCGAGGCGATCTGTATGGCTTCTTTTTCTTCAAGAGTCTGGGGGTCCAGGAGCCAGATTCTTTCGGTCCCGTCACTTTTGTAAAGCGAATTCCCATCATTGCATAATCCCCATCCTTCCTTGCTTTTCCCGTATTGGAACTTGTCTATGCGTTCCAGAGTGCTCGCATCGTAAACAAAGCCCACTTTACCTTGCCAGGTGAGTTGATAAAGCCTGTTGTTGAGGATAGTGATCCCTTCTCCGAAATACTCCTCTTCCAAATCGGCTTGCTGATACACCTCCCCTGTTGTGAAGTCGACCTTCCTTACGTATGATTTGGCGCCCCCCCCGGAACCTGTGCTTTCATACAGGGTGTCCCTGTGGAATTCAAGTCCCTGGGTAAAAGAGGTCATGTCATGGGGAAATTCATTGAGGATGGTATAGGTGTAGAGTTGAGGCGGTTCCGGTGCCAGGATTTTGATTTCTTCTGACAGGGTGATCTCACGGCCATCAGACCGGAAGTTGGCTGTGAGGTCGTGAACTCCCAGTTTCTCCGAATCCAGAACATATCCTCTCCCAGCTGCAGGGAGCTCCCTTCCCTTCAGGGTAAAATTCAGGGAATCAAGCGGAAGCTCCTTTCTGTTCCGGATCACAGGGTAGATGGTATCCATCGGCCTGTATTCTTTTTTCCCTTTTTCGAATTGGAGCCCAAAGAAGGACGCAGGATCTTTTTCCCCTCCGCAGCTCAGGAAAAAAACTAGCAAGACATTGAGGGTGAAGAATTTGGCAGAATTCATGGTCGTGAATGCAATTTTAAGGCAAGTTAGCCCAAACTTTTAAAACCTTGAAACGATTGGCCTGAATTTAAAAGGTTGTATATTTGCATGAGGCAAGTCCTACACGACCAGCTCCTGTAGAATCCCCCAGGGTGGGAACGCAGCAAGGGTATACGGTCGTAGCGGTGCGATGTAGGTAGCTTGCCTTTTTTTGTACCCCAAAGTTAAATACAGGACAGTGTAAACAGGCCCCATATCTGTTGGGTCTGCCTCGAAATATTTGTTTCTTTGCACCGAGTATGGAAATGAAAGTAGTACTGGTTACAGGAGGTTCTTCGGGCATCGGCCGTTCTATAGGCAATTACCTGGGGGAACATGGTTACAAGGTCTACGGCACTACCCGCGATCTCAGCAAACAATCAGATTTCGGGGATTTTGACCTCCTGGAACTGGATGTGAGAAAACCCGAGACCATAGAGGAAGCGCTCAGGAAACTGATGGAAAATGAAGGCCGCCTGGACGTCCTGATCAACAACGCAGGGGTGGGAATTACGGGTCCGCTCGAAGAAACCCCCAACGACGCTATCCACAATGCCTTTGAGACAAATTTCACAGGACCCCTCAACATGATAAAAGCCGTGCTCCCCATCATGAGGAAACAGGGCTCCGGCAGGATCATCAACATTACCTCCATTGCCGGCAAGATGGGTCTTCCTTACCGAGGGGTATATTCGGCGACGAAAGGCGCACTGGACCTCGCTACGGAAGCGCTCAGGCTGGAGGTCCGGGAGTTCGGTGTAAAGATCTCCACTCTGGCTCCGGGGGATTTCAAGACCAATATAGCCGCAGGGAGGTACCATGCACCCCTTCATCCCGATTCGCCCTATCGCGAACCCTACGGTTCTACTTTAAAAATGATCGACGAGCATGTAGACCAGGCCGGAGATCCCGTTCTGGTGGCCCATAAAGTGGTCCGCATTTTAAGGGATTCTTCCCCTGCGGTCCATTATAAGGTAGGCAGTTTTATGCAGCGGTTTTCCGTCTTGCTCAAGAGGTTCCTGCCCGCCAAACTCTACGAGAGGTTGCTGCGAAATCATTATAAATTGTAGCTTTGCGAAACATTGAATTTTAGCTGAAAAGAATCACCATCAAAAAGAAATCCTATGAAATTTTTTATCGATACCGCCAACCTTGACCAGATAAGGGATGCCCAGGAACTGGGTGTGCTAGACGGGGTTACTACCAATCCGTCCCTGATGGCAAAGGAAGGGATCACCGGAAGGAATAACATCCTCAAACATTACGTGGATATATGCAATATCGTAGACGGTGATGTCTCGGCGGAGGTCATTGCCACGGATTTAAAGGGGATCATCAAAGAAGGGGAGGAGCTGGCAGATCTGCACGAGCAGATCGTTGTGAAAGTACCCATGATCCGGGATGGTGTCAAAGCCCTTAAATATTTCTCAGACAAAGGTATTCGAACCAATTGTACCCTGGTTTTCTCTCCGGGGCAGGCCCTCCTCGCCGCTAAGGCCGGAGCAACTTATGTGTCCCCATTCCTGGGCAGGCTGGACGACATCTCTTCAGACGGCCTTAATCTCATTGCTGAGATCCGTTTGATCTATGATAATTACGATTTCCAGACCCAGATCCTCGCCGCCTCGATCAGGCACACCATGCACGTGATCGACTGTGCAAAATTAGGTGCCGATGTCATGACAGGGCCGCTCTCTTCCATTGAAGGCCTGCTGAAACATCCGCTTACGGATATTGGTCTCGAGAAATTTCTCGCCGATTACAAAAAGGGAAATTGAACTGAGCCTACCGATCAGAAAGATCGGAAGAGGTGAGAGAAAGCATCGATGATCTTTCCATTCTTGGTGAGAATGGCCTTGTTTGGATCATAAACGATAAGTGTCTGAACGGTCTGATCGTAGTCTTCTGTCCAATATTGTTCAGTTTCATCGAGCCCGCTAAGCTTTACCATGCTTTTCCATTTAGCCAGATCGGTTCTCATATTAAGACCAATAAAGCGATAGGAAGGATATTTTTGCTTGAGTTCTTCTATGCGTTTGTTGATATTTCGGAAATGCCCGGGCTCCGTACCTGACCAGAAATAAAAGACAACGGAATCTCCCTTCTGGATATCGGACAATTTTACTTTCTGGCCGTCATAGGATTCCACGGTAAACTCCGGAAGGTCTTTCGCGGGCTGCATATTGTTGATCCCCTCATACAGGGTGAAGATCTCCGTATTGTGAGAATTGTTGTCCGAATACTTCTTAAATGAACTGATAAACTCATCCGTATTCTCCTCTGTGTCATGCCTCAGCAGGTAATCGATAGCCACATTCCTAAAGAGGTTATCCCGAAGTTCCTTTTGCGTCACCAGGCTGTCTATGAGTTTAAGTTTGTGTTTATTGAAGTGTAACTGTCTGTTTGCCTTATCCAAGTCATCATCACAGCGTTTCCGGCAATGATTATAGGCCAGGTTGCTGATGTGATATTTCATAAAATTATAATACGGCCTGAGGTAGGTGAGTTTCTGATCGTTGTAATTGATGCTCTGCCGGTAATTGTAAAATGTTGCAGGCAGATCTTCGTGCATCTTGTCTTCACCACTTCTCCTCCTGTGGAAAAAGGGATAGGCTTCCATGGAAATATTCGATCCGTAGTCTATAAACGACCTTGCCAAATCTGAGGCAGCTGGAGAAATTTTGTATTCTGTCTCGATCTGACTTAAGAGGGCTAATTTTGTCGCCCTCAGGGAATCAATTTTTTGGTGGAACTCTTCTGGTTCAAGGAGGTAGTAGGAATTGATGAGATCTTCTTCCTCTTCCCGAGTGAGAAATAACTCCAGAATAAAATTGTTGATTTCTTCTCCCGTTCCTGAAAAAACGAGGGATTCATCAAAATCTGTAGTATTGAGTCTGATCTGTAGGCTGTCACCAGCCTCAAAATATACGTATTGAGATTCCGGCCTGTGAAAGAAATGGTGGAGACCCTCGGCCACGGAATCCAGCCTGAAGACAAACCTGTTGTTCTCATCGAGGTAGGCGGTGTCCAGCGCCTGCTGCCCTTTGAAGAGGACAACCTGGTCACTGGTGGGATTTACAATTTCCCCGGCGAAGATAACACCCTTGTTATCTCCTTGCTCCTGACCGCAACTTCCAAGGAGTAAACCGAAAATGGAAAAGAGTAAAAGTCTATTCATACTGTGCCAATACCACTCACAAAGCTAAGTAATGCTTAAGGCGGGCCCTGTTAAGAGGGCGTTAAAAATACCGGGTTTAACAACCTCTTTAGGAAGTCTGCCGTGTGGGAGTCGACTTGCAGATCGGAGGGATTTGACTACTTTTGCAAAAATTTTAAAGAAACACTATGCTATCGGTTTCAAATCTTTCTGTACAATTTGGCAAAAGGGTGCTGTTCGATGAGGTCAACATCAGCTTTACCTCAGGAAATTGTTATGGGGTCATCGGCGCCAACGGAGCAGGCAAATCCACCTTTCTGAAAATCCTTTCCGGGGCTGTGGATCCCACATCCGGACAGGTACACCTGGAACACGGAAAACGCATGTCTGTCCTGGAACAAAACCACAACGCCTATGACGAGCATACGGTCCTCGAGACAGTGGTCATGGGAAATAAGCCCCTTTTTGAGATCAAGAAGGAGATCGATGCCCTTTACGCCGATTACTCAGATGAAAATGCAGAGCGGATCGGAGAACTGCAGGTGACCTTTGAGGAGATGAACGGATGGAATGCCGATAGCGATGCTGCTGCGCTCCTGTCCAGCCTTGGGATTCGCGAGGAATTCCACTATACCCAAATGTCCGAGATGGATGCCAAGCTCAAGGTTAGGGTCCTCCTAGCCCAGGCCCTTTTCGGGAACCCCGATGTACTGGTGATGGACGAGCCCACCAACGATTTGGACTACGAAACCATCGAATGGCTGGAGAATTTCCTGGCAAATTATGAAAATACTGTGATCGTGGTCTCTCACGACAGGCACTTCCTCGATGCCGTTTGCACGCATATAGTCGATATCGATTTTGGAAAACTGAACCTTTTCTCAGGAAATTACACCTTCTGGTACGAAAGCAGTCAGCTTGCAGCCCGGCAAAGGGCCCAGCAGAACAGGAAAGCCGAGGAGAAGGCCAAGGAATTACAGGAATTTATCATGAGGTTCAGC
The DNA here is from genome assembly GCF_041567615.1 of Muriicola sp. Taxonomy (GTDB): domain Bacteria; phylum Bacteroidota; class Bacteroidia; order Flavobacteriales; family Flavobacteriaceae; genus Muriicola. The sequence goes on along the minus strand of NZ_JBFGBM010000020.1, from coordinate 1,505 downwards.
GCCAATGTGGCGAAGAGCAAACAGGCCACTTCCAGAAAGAAAATGCTCGAGAAACTGCGCGTTGAGGACATCAAACCCTCCTCCAGGCGGTATCCGGCCATTATCTTTGACCGGGAGCGGGAAGCAGGGGATCAAATTCTCAATGTGGAAGGAATGACTGCCACAGCTGAAGATGGCAGCGTACTTTTTGACAACCTCAATCTCAACCTTGCCAAAGGGGATAAGGTGGCTGTTCTTTCCAGGGATTCTCGGGCCACTACGGCTTTCTACGAGATCTTAAACGGAAATCGCAAAGCCGATGCAGGAAAATATCAATGGGGGGTGACAACGACCCAGTCCTACCTGCCCGCAGATAACAGCTCCTTCTTCACTGAAAACATCAACCTGGTCGATTGGCTCAGGCAATGGGCGAAAACGGAAGAGGAAAAGGAAGAGGTGTTCCTGAGGGGATTCCTGGGTAAGATGTTGTTCAGCGGAGAAGAGGCTCTTAAGAAATGCACCGTCCTCTCAGGAGGAGAGAAGGTGAGGTGTATGCTCAGCCGGATGATGATGCTCAGGGCCAATGTACTGATGCTGGATGAGCCGACCAACCACCTCGACCTGGAGAGTATCACGGCCTTCAACAACTCCCTGAAAAATTTTAAGGGTACGGTTCTCTTTACCACCCACGACCATCAGTTTGCCCAGACGGTTGCCGACAGGATCGTCGAATTGACACCGAGGCAGACGATCGACCGTTACCTGAGTTTCGACGACTATATGTCTGATAAGAGCATCAGGGAACTGAGGGAAAAAATGTACGCGGTACCGGCCTGACGGAAATAAAAAAGCATTCAGATCGAATGCTTTTTTTATAAAAGATCACTTTGAGGATATCAGGCATTGAAATACTTGCTGTTCCAGATGGCAGGATTAAAATTCTTGCCCAGGGCGAAGCCGTAGAAGATCACTACAGAGGCAATAGACTTGAACATGAAGAAGTAGATGATCCAGAATTCAGCTTGAGTGCTGCTCTTTGAGAACAGGCCTTCGGGAACGAGCAGCGTACACAGGTAGGAGATCAGCAGGACCACGGCTGTCAGGTTGACGATACTCTTAAAGGGCCACGCCAACGCTTTTCTCAGGGGGTGCAGATCGTTACCCCATTGGTGGATCAGGTAAAAGTACCCGTTTCCTATGGGTGCGAACAGCAAGGGATCATCCTTGTCTTCCAGGCGGAATAGTTTGGAAGGGGCAATGATCTTAAAACCTTCTATGGAGATCCCGTGTTCCTTTTCCATAGACTTTATCTTTGTGATCCCTTCCCTGGGAATCTCTCCCTTAAAATATTTGGAATCCAGGAATCTCAACCGGTAGTCGATGCAGATCTTTTTGATCTGATCCAGGTGGTAGATCCTGTCCGTCTCCAGCAGGTCAAAATTGAAGGCATTTTGTATCCCTTTTCCCTGGCCACCGAGCCGCTCCTGTATCTTGTCCTCCCGGGCGTTGTCTTCCCTCAGGAGTTG
>NZ_JBFGBM010000019.1:0-22479 GCF_041567615.1 Muriicola sp. | reverse complement strand
TCCCGATTTATTAAAAAAAGCACGGGTTTGGCGCACACGGATTTCTGTTATCTTTGCAACATTCTTAGAAAACGGTTACCCGATGAGATCAAACTTTGTAGCAGAGTTGAAATGGAGGGGCATGTTACACGATGTCATGCCCGGAACAGAAGAACACCTTCTATCCGGGATGCAGGCTGCCTATGTGGGCATAGACCCTACGGCCGACTCCCTTCACATCGGACACCTGGTAGGGGTCATGATGCTGAAACACTTCCAGATGGCCGGTCACAAGCCCTTTGCCCTGATCGGCGGGGCCACGGGAATGATAGGGGATCCTTCCGGGAAATCCTCGGAACGCAACCTTCTGGATGAGACCACCCTTAGGTTGAACCAGGAAGCTATCAGGGAACAATTGTCCCGTTTTCTCGATTTCGATTCCAAGGCCGAGAACAGTGCGGTTCTGGTAAACAACTACGACTGGATGAGGGATTTCACCTTCCTGGATTTTATCAGGGACGTTGGCAAGCATATCACCGTGAACTATATGATGGCCAAGGACTCCGTAAAAAAAAGGCTTGATGCCGAGGCAAAAGAAGGCATGTCATTCACGGAGTTTACCTACCAGCTTGTTCAGGGATACGACTTCCTATACCTCTACCAGCATCACAACTGCACCCTTCAAATGGGGGGAAGCGACCAGTGGGGTAATATCACTACAGGTACGGAACTGATCAGGCGTATCGGGGGCGGAAAAGGCTATGCCCTCACCTGTCCGCTGATCACTAAGGCGGATGGCAGTAAATTTGGCAAAACCGAAGGGGGAAATATCTGGCTGGACGCTCACAGAACCTCTCCGTATAAATTTTATCAGTACTGGATCAACACCTCCGATGAGGATGCTGAGAAATACATCAAGATCTTTACGTTCCTATCCAGGGATGAGATCGAAAAACTGGTGGAGGAACACAGAAAGGCCCCACACCTGAGGCTGTTGCAAAAACGACTTGCCGAGGAGGTCACGGTCATGGTGCATTCCAGGGAGGATCTCGAAAATGCCGTCAGGGCGAGTTCCATCCTTTTCGGGAATTCAACTTCCTCCGACCTGAAGTCGCTAGACACCCATACCTTCCTAGAAGTTTTTGAAGGGGTCCCCAAGGCGGAGATCAACAGGGACGAGCTGGCCAGGGGTCTCGATATGATCGGTGCCCTGGCAGCCAAAACCGGTTTTCTCAACTCCAATGGAGAGGCCCGCAGGGAACTCAAACAAAATTCCATCTCCGTGAACAAGGAAAAGGTAGGAGAGGAATACGTGATCACAGAATCAGACCTGATCGGGGACAGCTACGTTTTGCTGCAAAGGGGCAAGAAAAGCTATTTCATCCTGGCCGTAGTGTAGTCTTAAAAAGGTCGATATCAGGTAACCATCAGGTTGCAACCCCGGATATCGGCATTGTCGAACCTCCCTAGAACTTCGAAACCTCCGTCAGGCTGTAGTCTGCCAAGATCCTGAGTGGCAATGAAGGAGCAGGAATGAAAATTGGCCAGGTCAATGATATTGATCCCTCCTGATCTGCCCGTTGGCTGAAGACTGAGGGGATCTTCCGTACTCCGGATGAGGATCTTCATCCAGGGAGGTGCTTGGAAAATCCCGCTTCCCTTGGAATACGCCTGGGAAAGGAGTTCGGTCATCCCGTATTCTGAATGTATGGATTCCACACCAAACCCATCACATAACCTCTTGTGCAGGTCTTCCCGGATCAGTTCTTTCTTCCTGCCTTTCATCCCCCCCGTTTCCATCACTATGGTATTCCTGAGTTTCATCGGATGTGATTCTGCTAAATCCAGCAGGGCGTAGGAAACGCCGATCAAAAGTACAGGTGTCTCCCTGGCTTCGAGCGTGTTTAGTTTTTCGGCCAGGTCGGGCAGGTTGTGAAGGTAGAAGCCGCTGTCCGGGTTTCCGCTCGATTCGATGAGGTCATTGACCATATATATCAGGGAAGAACCCTCCCGTTCGAGATAGGAGGGTAAAAGGGCCAGGATGCAATATTCTTCGGGTTTGCCATAAAATCTCCTGAAAGATTCCCGAAAGCTTTTTTTATAGAGGCTTACGTCCCTGACAAAATGTTTGCTCGTTTGTCCGGAGGTGGTCCCACTGCTGCTGAAAACGATTTCTTCGCGAGCCGTATCGCAGGTTATTCTTCTCGACTTAAAAAATTCTATGGGTAGATAGGGGATCTGTTCAATACTGCTTATGTCCTTTGATAATACACCCATGAGATCACAGAACTGCCGGTAAACCCGGTTATTCTCATACTGGTAATGAAAGATGGAAATCGCTGCGGCCTTAAAATCATCCTCATTTTTGATCCTGAAAATACGCTTGGGGTCCATAGCGGGAATTGGTACCCAAAAATAATAAAATAAACCCCTTAGAAGGGATGATCAGCAAACCTGTTAAGGCAGCCCTATTTGACCACCAGTTTGCGGGTGATCGTTTTTTGCTTCTCAGTTACCTGAAGTACGTAGACCCCCGGTACGAGGCGGGAGATATTCAGGGTATTGGTAGAGATGCGATCGGTGAGAACTACCTCGCCAAGCACATCATACACCGTGATTACCTTGGTGTCATTGTACTCCGAAGTGATATAGACCACATCGCTGTACGCCGGGTTGGGATAGAGCTTGAAATTGGGTATCTCCTGAGAAGGCGGTGTATTCGGCGGTTCTTTTTCCTGTCCGAAACCCCACAGGGAGCATAGCAATAAGGCGGTTAAGTAAAGTATTTTCATCAATATTGATTTGGGATCAATACTGAAAGGTATTCAATCAATGCCTCCAGGCCCATAAATTGTTGTGAATCAGAAAAAAATGTAGGTGAAAAGAAGTAGGTTTGCATTTCATCGATAAAACTGCACTTTTTACCGATTGAACAGGAAGCTATTCGACCCGCTTATGCGTGTAAATACCTTGTGCTGATACCCTTATTTCACGACCAGCTTTCGGGTAGCCTGCTTGTCTTTTTCAAGGACCCTGAGGACGTATACACCCGCATCGAGATCAGATAAGTTCAATTCTTTTCCTATGATGGTGGTCTCTATGACCTTGGTGCCCAAGACGTCGTAGATGAGGATTTTCTTTGGGGCGTTGGCCCTGGTCTCAATATAAACTTTACCGCTGGTTACAGGATTGGGATACAGGTTGAATCCTTCGATCTCACCCGGATTGGAAGGTCTGTTCTGAGCAAACCCGGAATATAAAACCAATAAAAAAGCAAGTAGGTAAAAGTGTTTCATATTGAGGGGGTTACATAGAACACTAAACAAATATAGGTATTTAGACATTCCACCTCCCGCTCAGGTACTATTCTGATTGAGAAATTCGATGAAATGCACATTTATGTCCATCTAATTCACAAATCGTACCATTTTACTTGTCAAATCAGGTTGTTTTCAAAAAATATTCGGTAAACCCCATTTATAAGCGATTTGGGACCTGTGTTATAAAATTGTTATGTTGTGGTTTTCACACCGATAGGGCTTCGGGTTGTGTTAATAATTCCTATTTTTGGTAGGATCAGTAAATTAGAAATCGATGAAGAAACAGGACATCAGAATCCTCCTTGTAGATGATGAACCGGACATCCTGGAGATCTTAAAATACAACTTGTCTTCGGAGGGATATCAGGTTTCTACTGCGAAGAATGGTGTGGAAGGGGTAGCCAAGGCAAAGAAGAAAAAACCCCACCTGATCATTCTCGATGTGATGATGCCGGAGATGGACGGGATTGAGGCCTGCGAGAAGATCCGTAATACGGAGGGCCTGGAAGATACGCTGATCACTTTCCTCACCGCGAGGGGGGAAGATTACTCTCAGGTAGCCGGTTTTGATGCCGGGGCAGATGACTATATCACCAAACCGGTAAAGCCCAAGGTCCTGATCAGTAAGATCAAGGCGTTGTTGCGAAGATTAAAGAAGGAGGAAGACGCCACCCCGGAGATTAAAAAAGTGGGGAATATCGTCATCAACCGGGAGGAATATAAAGTCCTGAACAAAGGGGAAGAGATCATCCTGCCCCGTAAAGAGTTCGAGCTGCTTTCCCTGCTGACCTCCAAACCCGACAAGGTATTCAAAAGAGAAGTGATCCTCGACAAGGTCTGGGGACAGGAAGTGGTCGTTGGGGGCAGGACCATAGACGTCCACATCCGGAAACTCAGGGAAAAAATTGGCGATCACCACTTCAAAACGGTTAAGGGCGTGGGCTATAAGTTCGTTCTGTAATGGCCATCAAACTGAGGAAATCCTATAAGTTTGCACTGAGGTCTTCCCTGTATATTTCCGTTATTCTCCTTATTCTTTCACTGCTCCTGTTCGGGTATTTTTCTTTTTGGAACTATTGGGCAGTGCTGGCAATTGCCATTGCAGTTGTATTTGCAGTGTCTTTCCTCGTCATCCAATACAGGGTGGAAGAATTCATCTATAAGAGGATCAAAAAAATTTACGACGATGTGACCCTGCTCGAATCCACCTCATTTGCTTCCCGGCCCATCACTACCGATATGGCCACCCTTACGGCGGAAATTGAGAAATTTGCTAAAGACAAGCGCATCGAGATCGATACCCTTAAGATCAGGGAGGAGTACCGGAAGGATTTCCTCGGGAATGTTTCCCACGAACTCAAAACACCCCTGTTTACAGTTCAGGGTTATATTCTGACCCTGCTGGACGGGGCCATGGAAGACAAGAAGGTTCGCAAGAAGTACCTCCAGAGGGCCAACAAAGGGGTGGAACGATTGATCTATATAGTCAAAGACCTCGACCTGATCACAAAACTTGAAGCAGGGGATCTCAGCCTGGAGATTTCCACCTTCGATATCGTCGAGTTGATAAAGAGCGTCTTCGAACTCCTGGAAATGAAAGCATCGCGAAAGCAGATTGCTTTGACCTTCGATATGGAGTACAGGGAACCTATCTATGTGAAGGGAGACCGGGAAAAGATACAGCAGGTGATCACGAACCTGGTGGTGAATTCCATCAAATACGGACATCCTGACGGTACCACAGAAGTCAGTGTGGAAAACCTTATCAAGAACAAGGTAATCGTCAGGGTGACAGATAATGGGGAAGGAATACCGGAGGCTCATCTGCCGAGGATCTTCGAACGATTCTACAGGATCGACAAGAGCGGAAGCCGGAAGGAAGGAGGGTCCGGACTGGGCCTTGCCATCGTCAAACACATCATCGAGGCCCATGGGGAGAAGATCTACGTAGAAAGTGTCGTTGATGTGGGCTCAGAATTCTCCTTCACCCTGGAAAAGGCCAAGAATCCCGAGGCCTGATCCCTTGCCCGTTAGATGAAATCCTTAGCTTTGCAGGGAATTAAGGCTTACTTTTTGTGGGTAGTAAGAACAAACTCAAGCGCTTCAGGGAAAATGAGACCTTTCCCAATGTGATCCAGCCAAAAAGGCAAGAGATCCTTTCCGGGTCCTTTGTCCGCAAAGGAAGGTGGGCGGAATTTTTTGGAAATGATCACCCCCTGGTCCTGGAATTGGGTTGCGGCAAAGGAGAATACACCCTGGGCCTGGCCGGTTTACACCCCGGAAACAATTACATCGGCATCGATATCAAGGGAGCCCGACTGTGGAGGGGTGCCAAGACTGCCATGGAGGAAGACATGAAAAATGTAGCATTTTTACGTACTCAGATCGACCTCATTGATCGTCTCTTCGCCCCGGGGGAGGTCTCCGAGCTCTGGATCACCTTCCCGGATCCCCAGATTAAGTACAAAAGGACCAAACACCGGCTTACCAACCTGGAGTTCCTAAATAAATACAGGGCTATCCTCAAAAAGGACGGAACCGTACACCTGAAGACCGACAGTGAATTCATGCATGGATATACCCTGGGTGTCCTGCATGCTTCGGGCCTGGAAGTGCTGTATGCCAACCACGATGTCTACCGAAATGAGGGAAGCCCGCCCGAGGTATTGAACATCCAGACCTTTTACGAAAAACAGTATCTTGAGTTGGGAAAGCCCATCACCTATCTTAAATTCAGGTTCTCCTCACCATGACCCACCTCATCATTTTATTCTTCGTCACCTATTCCGCTGCCTTCATGGCCACGGTCCCTCCCGGTCTGCTGAATATGAACGCGGCAAAGACGAGTGTGGAAAAGGGCAAGATGAACGGGGTCATATTCAGTCTTGGGGTTTCCACCATGATCATGATGCAGGCCTATGTGGCTGTGCTCATCTCGAAATTCCTCTACAAAAACCCTGAAGTGATCGACCTGCTGATGAAGATCGCCCTCGGGATCTTCGCCTTCTTTGCCATCTATTTCTTCGTCCTGGCGAAGCGGTTCAAGCCCAACAAAATCCGCATTGGCAAGATGAGTAAGAAAAACAGCTTTTTCAAGGGTATGCTCCTGGCGGCCCTGAACCTGCTGACTATCCCGTATTACAGCGGACTCAACGTCATGTGGAATGCCTCCGGTTGGATCAAGTTCCAACTCTGGGACATCGCTACCTTTATCCTCGCAGCGGGGATGGGGACCTTTACAGTCCTGTATTTGTATACCTTCTATTTCAATAAACTCGACCTGAAAAACAAAACCTTTTCTAAAAATTCCAACTATATGCTCAGCGTATTGATGATCATATTGCTGGTCATCACGCTGGTCAGACTTTTTTACAGAAACCATGGATAACAAAGGGAAGGATTTCTTTGAACAGGTATATGAAATCGTGAGGCAGGTCCCCTATGGAAGGGTTACCTCCTATGGCGCTATAGCCAGGTACCTGGGCACCACCCGGGGCGCGAGGATGGTGGGTTGGGCGATGAACAATGTGCCAGACCGGGAAGATATTCCTGCACACCGCGTGGTGAACAGGATGGGATTGCTGACCGGAAAGCACCATTTTGGCGGGACAAACCTGATGCAGCAACTCCTGGAGAACGAAGGACTCGTCATCATCGAAGACCGCGTACAGGAATTTGAGAAGTATTTCTGGGACCCTCTGAAAGAACTGGGTGAACCCGGTTGGCATTGAGGATTTTCTCCCCCGGCAGAAAAGGATCAAAGACCCGTCTAACCCTGAACGCCATTTCCATTCAGTTCCTTCCTAATCTCGGCCCTAAACCGTATCTTTGTTGACTAGAATGATTACACATTGAGAAAGGGGTTGACCGGATGAAACTCGATAAAAAAGAAATACTAAAAGCCCTGGAAACCATCTCCGTACCCGGAGAGGGCCAGAACATGGTCGAAAGCGGGGCTGTGCGAAATATTCAGACCTTCGGAGATGAGGTGGTGGTGGATATTACCATAAAGAATCCAAGCCTTCAGGCCAAAAAGAAAACGGAGGTAAACATTCTTCAGGCCATTCACAGGGAGGTCTATGAAAAGGCGAAGATCACGGTCAACATCACCGTAGACGCACCGGCAAAGCCCAAGACGAACGAGATCAAGGGAGCTCCTATTCCCGGGATCAGGAACATCATTGCCGTGGCCTCAGGAAAAGGTGGAGTGGGAAAATCAACCGTTACCGCAAACCTGGCAGCCACCCTCTCAAAAATGGGATTTTCGGTGGGCATACTCGATGCAGACATCTACGGCCCTTCCATTCCTATCATGTACGATGTTGCCTCCCAGAAACCCCTGGCGGTTGAGGTTAACGGCAAATCCAAGATGAAGCCGATTGAGAATTATGGGGTAAAGATCCTTTCCATCGGATTTTTCACCCAGCCCAACCAGGCGGTCATCTGGAGGGGCCCTATGGCAGCTAAAGCCCTCAATCAGATGATATTCGACGCCCATTGGGGAGAACTCGACTTCCTGCTGATCGACCTTCCTCCGGGTACAGGTGATATTCACCTGAGCATTATGCAGGCCCTGCCCGTTACCGGAGCAGTGGTGGTGAGTACACCCCAGGAGATCGCCCTGGCCGATGCGAGGAAAGGGGTCGCTATGTTCCAGCAAGACGCTATCAATGTTCCCGTGCTGGGGATCGTAGAAAATATGGCCTATTTCACCCCGGCAGAACTTCCCGATAACAAGTATTACATCTTTGGACGGGATGGGGCCAAGAACCTGGCTGATGATATGGACGTACCTTTCCTGGGTGCCCTGCCTCTTGTTCAGAGCATTCGAGAAGCCAGCGACGCAGGCAGGCCTGCGGCCTTGCAGACCGCCACACCCCTTGAGGCCTCCTTTGAAGAGATCACCCGGAATGCAGTGCAGGAACTCGTGAGGAGGAACAAAGACCTGCCTCCCACTGAGGCGATCAAAATAACCACCATGGCCGGATGTGCAGCCGTTAAAAAGAAATAATCATGACTGAAAAGGACCTGCGCCAAAACGTGGAAAAAGCGCTGGATGAGATCCGGCCCTTCCTTCAAAGTGACGGGGGGGATATCTCCCTGATCTCCATTGACAACGGCAAAACGGTGACGGTTCGCCTGGAAGGCAATTGCGTGGGGTGCAGTGTGAACCAGATGACCCTGAAAAGCGGGGTGGAAATGACTATCAAAAAATATGCCCCCGGGGTTGAAAAGGTGATCAATGTAAGTTGATTGTCAGCACTTCTCCCAAACTCTGTATTCATTCCATTTATTAGATCCTGGCCTGATAGGTAAACAGGTTGTAGTACCGGCCCTCCTTGGCTATGAGTTCATCATGGGTCCCGGTTTCTGCTATACGCCCCTCTTCTATCACCATGATCTGATCGGCCTTCCTGATCGTACTCAGCCTGTGGGCGATCACAATGGTGGTCCTGCCCCGGGTCAGGGCAGCCAGACTCTGCTGGATCAGACCCTCGCTCTCGGTATCCAGGTTTGAGGTGGCCTCGTCCAATATCAGGATCTTAGGATCTGCGAGGATAGCCCTGGCAATGGCGATGCGCTGTCTTTGTCCCCCTGAAAGCTTGATACCCCTTTCCCCAATGAGGGTGTCCAGGCCGTCTTCAAACCGGTCTGTGAATTCATCTACATAGGCAGACCGCACGGCATTTTGCAATTCGTCCTCCGTAGCCTTGGGTCTAGGAAATAATATATTCTCCCTGATGGTTCCTTCGAAGAGGAAATCGTCTTGTAATACCACCCCCAGGTGTTTCCGGTAATACTTCAGTACGATCCTGGACAGGTCGTACCCGTCTACAGTGATCCTTCCGCTTTGCGGCTTCAGAAAGCTCGCTGCGAGTCCGGCTATGGTGCTTTTCCCTGAACCTGAGCTCCCGACCAGGGCTACCGCACTTCCCGGTTTTACTTGGAAACTGATGTCGTGCAGCACCTCTTTCTCTTCTTCGTAGGCGAAAGAAACATTCTCAAAAACGATATGCCCTTCGATACGTTTTGGCTTTAAGGTCCTTTGCCCGGGATCCTCCTCTTCCGGGAGATTCATCAGCTCTTCCGTACGGTCGAGCCCCGCCAGGGCCTCACTTAGCTGACTCCCTATATTGCTCATTTGAACGATGGGTGCTACCATCAGCCCGAGCAGGAAGGTAAATTCGAGGAACTCCCCCAGGGTCAGGGCCTCGGTCATGATCTTGTATCCGCCTATCCCCATAATGCCTGTGGTAGCGACCCCAAGCAGGAAGGTAGATGAACTCGTCATAACAGCCGTGGCAGTCAGGCTCTTCTTTACATTCTGGTACAGCCGGTGTACTCCCTCCTTGAAGACGTCGTGTTCCTGTTCTTCAGCATTGAATCCTTTGATTACCCGGATCCCTCCAAGGGTCTCCGTAAGCCGGCCCGTCACCTCGGCATTGATCTTGCCCCGGTTTCTGAAAATAGGGCGGATCACCTTGAAGGCCTTCAGGGCGACAACCGCAAATACAGCCAGGGGGATCAGGGCAAAGAGGGTCATGGATACGCTGATACGGAGCAAGAGGATCAGGGCCACCACCGCTGTGATCGTTCCTCCGACTAACTGTACGAGCCCGGTTCCTATGAGGTTCCTCACCCCTTCTACATCGGTCATGATTCTGGAGACCAGTTCACCGGACTTCGTATTGTCAAAAAAACGAATGGGCAAGGTCAGGACCTTCTGCTGGACCTGGGCCCTGAGTTCGGAGATCATATACTGGGCCTGAACGCTGAGGATCTTGGTCAGGAGGAAGGAGGTCACGGCCTGGACCAGAATGGCCAGGATGACGATACCGATCAATACCTTCAGGAAGGGGATATCCTTGTTCGGGATGATGTCGTCCATAAGGTATTTGAGCGACATGGGTGCAACAAAGCTGGCGGCCCTGCTGATAATAATCAGGATGAGTCCGATCAGGACCAGATTCCTTCTGGGCCAGATGATGGTCCTGAATGCGTTGAGAATACTGACTTTTTTCCCTGCCATGGTAACGTAAATCCGGAATAAACGAGGGCCTAAGATACTTATAATTTGACAGCCGTCACGGTGAAGGATTCCCCCGGGAAAGAAAATTAGTTTTTCCCACGTAAGTCGATTAAATTCACGGTATCATCAACTTGAATCCCATGAAAAAATACTCCGGCCTGACCGTTATCTTCTTACTTGTCTGCCTTCATTACTCCTGCGGCAGGGTGAGAGAACTCACTGAATTTGAGCGGTGGAAAACGCATGCAGAGAATACGACCATTATCCGGGACAACTTCGGGGTACCTCATATCTATGGGAAAACGGATGCCGACGCAGTCTTTGGACTGTTGTACGCTCAGTGTGAGGACGACTTCAACCGGGTAGAACAGAATTACATCTGGGCTACAGGCAGGCTGGCCGAAGTAGAAGGGGAAGACGCACTTTACAGTGACCTCAGGGCAAGGATGTTCATGAGCCGGGAAGAGGCAAAAGCTATGTATGAAAATGCCCCGGAGTGGCTCAAAGAGCTATGCCTGGCCTTTGCGGATGGGATCAATTATTATCTTCAGACCCATCCGGAGGTCCAACCCAAACTGCTAACTCGCTTCGAACCCTGGATGCCCATGTACTTCAGCGAGGGGTCCATAGGAGGTGATATCGAACGCATCAGTACGCGGAAGTTGCAGGCGATGTATGAGAAGGGGATCAAATTTCCGAAATCCGTCGAAAGGGAGATCGAAAAGAAGGAAGAGGAACTGGAGCCACAGGGATCGAACGGGATCGCCATCTCCGGAAGCCTGACCCAATCGGGGAACGCCATGCTGCTTATCAATCCCCATACTTCCTTCTATTTCAGGGGGGAAGTCCACGCCGTGAGTGAAGAGGGCCTTAACGCCTATGGAGCCGTAACCTGGGGACAGTTCTTTATCTACCAGGGGTTCAATGAGAAGACCGGATGGATGCATACCTCCACCTATACGGATGTCATTGACGAGTTCGTGGAAACCGTAGTGGAGCTGGATGGGGAACTCCTTTATCAATACGGGGAGGAGCTCAGGCCGGTAAAGGTCTCGAAGGTAAGCCTGAAATACAGGGATGGGGACAAGATCAGGGAGAAGACCTTTCCCTATTACAGGACGCATCACGGCCCGGTTACGCACATGGAGGGAGACAGGGTGGTGGCCACTGCCATGATGTGGGACCCTGTGAAGGCCCTGGAACAGTCGTATATCAGGACCAAACAGTCCGGTTACGAAGGATTCAGGAAGATGATGGACATACGCACCAACTCATCCAACAATACGGTCTACGCCGATGCAGAGGGCAACATTGCCTATTTTCACGGGAATTTTATCCCGGTCAGGGACACCGTTTTCGATTATACCCAACCTGTGGAAGGAAAGGATCCGAAAACAGACTGGAAGGGGCTGCATACCGTGGATGAGAATATCCTACTTCTCAACCCAGCCAATGGCTGGATACAGAACTGCAATTCCACGCCTTTTACGGCGGCCCTGGAATTCAGTCCAAAGCGGGAAGATTATCCCCGGTATATGTCCCTGGACAGGGAGAATTTCAGGGGCATTCACGCCATAGAATTGCTTACAGATCGGAGCGGTTATACCCTGGACAGCCTGATCAAACTGGCCTACGATCCCTATTTGCCGGCTTTTGATGCCCTGATCCCCGGCCTGATCGAGGCTGCAGACAAAGCGCGGGGATTGGATTCGGAAACGAAGGAAGCGATAGACATCCTCAGGCGGTGGGATTTCAGGACGTCAATAGGATCTGTGGCCATGACCCTGGCACATTTCTATGGGACCTCATATGGGAGGGAAGGATCTCGGCCCTATTCCATGAGTGATATGGAGGCCATGTCATTCTTTGGATCACAATCGCCCCCTGAGGAGCGCCTGAGAATCTTTAAGGGGGTACTGGATCAACTCAAAGCCGATTTCGGCACCTGGAAGATGCCCTGGGGGGAAGTGAACCGCTACCAGCGGCTTAACGGGGAGATCCGCCAGCCCTTTGACGATGACCAGCCCAGTATCCCGATAGGTTTTGCCTCAGGCAGATGGGGTGCCCTGGCCGCTTACGGGGCGCGCTATGACAACAATACCAAAAAGATCTACGGGACCCGGGGAAACAGCTTTGTGGCTGTCGTGGAATTCGGGAAAAAAGTGAAGGCCAGGAGCATCCTGGCCGGAGGGCAAAGCGGGGATCCCGCATCCCCTCATTTTGACGATCAGGCCCAGATGTATGCGGATACGGAATTCAAGGATGTACTTTACTACAAAGAAGATGTGCTTAAGAATTCGGAAAGCACCTACCATCCGGGGGAGCGATAGGAATTTTTATTCCTGAACGACGATCAGGGAGGCTTTGGATCCGGTAGAAAGCAGCCATTTATTGGAATAGATGAGCTGGCCCTTATCGTCATAGACATCAACCTGGGCCGTATTGGGCCCTGAGGTCCCCTGGTTGAGCGCCTCAAAGTCGAGGCGGTTAAACCCCTTGTCGAGGTTGAGGTTGATCCCTTTAAAACTTCCTGTAAGCAGGATGTTGGGTTCTACAACGTGTCCATTGGCATAGATCTTTACGCGATCCCCGTCTACGTACTCATGGTCTCTGCATACAACCCCTACGAATTTGGAAGAGGTCTTTACATCTCCCAGATACATATCTCCATAGTGCTTTTTGCTGTCACCTTTTTCCCGTTCCCCTACCTTGGGGTCGATATCCATGTCGAACCCGGCCTGTTTCAGTTCCCTGTCCGGGAGCATTTTAACCCCCGGTGTCATGGAATCATTGAGATTGGGGGTCTTTCCCATATCGATCACAGACGGCATTTTAAGCGTAGCGTTGGGAGTAGGACTCGCTTTGATGTCCAGGTTGGGTTTAGGCCCGATTTTCAAAGGCTGGGTCTTGGGAATATCGGTTTGCGACATCCCATACGCCATCCCTCCGAGGATCAAAATGAAAGAAATAAAGGCCCTCATGACAGTACTTTAGGAATATAAAGGTAGCAAATACCCTGCCATGGAGATATAAATCGCTGTTAAATTCGACCAACGTTAAGGGTCGTACAATGTACTCAACTTCAGAATTTTGTCACTCTTTAGGTGGTTTTTCATCCCAGTACTGAGGGCGGGTATCTTCGGTTTGCTGATTCCAGTAGGCCGGTGTTACCTTTCTGCCGTCCGGGGTCCTCAGTTTGCGCTGGTAGACCCAGATGGTGGGGTTAAAGACCATGTCGGTCACGGCTACTGTATAAAGTTGGGGGTCTTCCTCGCTCTTCCTTTTTTCTTCTTCGGTCAGGACCTCAAAACCGTTGTGCTCCAGGAGCGCTTTCAGGAAATCCCTGCGGTTGGCATCCACTCCCTTTTCCACAAAGGTCACACGGGTATCTTCAATACTCCCAAACATGTGTTTTCCTGCTAAGCTCATGACATTTTAATTTAGGGTGTGACTCAGGGCATAGATATAATCGTAGATCGGACTGTAAATGCCGAGGATGAGGATACCTGCCACAGTGATCACCAGACCGATACGCATATAGGCGGCGTTGGTAAAATAGGGGATGGGGTGATCGCTCTTGCGAAGGAACATCGCCCGGACAACCAGCAAATAGTAATAAAGTGAAATCGTAACGTTGACCACGGCCAGGAAAACCAGGAAGTAGTAACCCTTGCTGGCTGCTGCCGTAAAGAGGAAGAATTTTCCAAAAAAGCCGGCAACCGGGGGGATTCCCGCCAGGGAGAACAATCCCAGCATCATCACCAGGCTCAACCTCGGATTCGTGCGATAGAGGCCCTCGTAATCCTGAATATTCTCCTTTCCGGTCTCCGTTGCTATGGCCTGTACCACCCCAAAGGCCGCGAGGTTGGAGAAGATATAGATCAGGACAAAATAGATCACCGTGGCTACCCCCAGGGTTGTCCCAGTGATCAGACCAAGAAGGATGAAACCGGCTTGTGCGATGGACGAAAAGGCCAGGAATCGCTTCATATTTTGCTGTCTCAGGGCAAAGAGGTTGCCGAGGAACATCGTCAGCACGGCCAGCAGATAGAACAGGTTTTCCCAAAGGTGGATCAGGGATTTCAACACTGTGAAGAAAAAGATCATCAGGATAAATACGGCTGCACCTTTAGAAATGACTGAAAGGTAGGAGGCCACCCCGATGGGTGCTCCTTCGTACACATCGGCTGTCCAGAAATGGAAGGGGACCAGGGAAATTTTGAACCCCAGGCCGGCAAAGAACAGGATGAGGGCCAATACGGTAAGGTTGTTCTCCGAGATCAAAGCTCCCATTTCTGAGAAATAGATCGTCCCGGTTGAGGCGTACATCAGAGAGATACCAAACAGGGTGATCCCTGAGGCCAGGGCCGATGAGAGAATGAGTTTGATCCCCGCCTCACTGGATCGCATCCGGTACATCTCGAAGGCCGCGAGGGCTGCAAGGGGCAAGGTGGATAGTTCCAGCCCCAGGTAAAACATCAGGAAATCCCCTGAGGAGATCAGGAACTGAAGTCCGAGGAGGGACGACAGCAACAGGATAAAGAATTCGGACCCCCTGTTTTGGGGAACAAGTTCCCTTTTTACCCATTCGGCCGACTGTAACAGGACGATGAGTACCCCTATGTTCAGAATGTTCTTGAACAAATGGATCAGGGCATTGGTCCGGAACATCCCCCCGAAGAGCAGACCTTCCTTCATATCCAAAAACCCCATGCCTGTGTGTATCGCAAACAGGACGATAGCCAGGGATATTACGCCTTCCTTTTGTCTGTCTCTTGCAAAGATCTCATAGATCAGAAGAATCAGGGCGATGACGAGAATGGATATCTCCTGTCTGAGTAATAAAACGGTTTCCAAGTTCATGGTTCCGGAATTTTATAATACCCCTTGTATAAAGGGTTGAATACTTTCTAAAATCATCTCGCTCAACCACAAAGGCGCTACGCCTATTCCTATGATTGGCAGCAACATCAACAGGATCCCTGCTTTCTCATACCAGGTGGCCTTTTCCATGGGGGTCATCGAATTCCCTTTCAAGGGTCCCATAAGCATGATTCCCACAACCCTGAGGATATAGACCGCGGTCACCACAATGGCTGAAACGGCAAATATGGAGGCGATCCTGTACGGGATCTCCGGGTGCTGGAATGCGCCCACAAAAATGTTCATCTCCACCACAAAGCCGCTGAAACCGGGAAGCCCCAGGGAAGCGAGACCTGCTATTACATATGTCGCGGAAATAAAGGGGATCACCTTGAGCAATCCTCCGAGTTTTGTCACGTCACGCGTATGAGTCCTTTCGTATATCATGCCGATCAGGGCGAAGAAAAGCGCTGTCATAAAACCATGTGAGAGGGATTGAATGATCGCCCCGTTCCAGGCCGTTTTGTTGAGCATCAGCAAGGCAAAAAGGACCAGTCCGAGATGACTCACGGAAGAGTAAGCATTGATGTACTTCAGATCAGTCTGGCGGATAGCGGCAAAGGCACCGTAGATCACCCCAAAGGTGGCGAGGACGATAAAGAACCAGGACCAGTGAAGTGTCCCTTCGGGCATGAGGTACATGGCTACCCTGAAGACTCCATACCCCCCTAGTTTCATGAGCACGCCTGCGTGGAGCATGGATACAGCCGTGGGGGCAGAGGCATGACCGTCTGGAGACCATGTATGGAAGGGAAACAGAGCTCCGATCACCGCAAAACCGATAAATGTCAGGGGGAAGAACAATTTTTGTGCTTCCACGGGGATCTGCACTTCGGCAATTTCGAGGATGTTGAAGGTCAGAGGACCGCCCCCTGCGCCGGAATTAAAATAGATCCCGAGGATGCCTACCAGCAACACAGCCGAGGCACCCATCAGCATCAGGGTCAGTTTCATCGCCGCGTATTCCCTGGGACCGGACCCCCATATGCCGATGAGCAGGAACATGGGGATCACCGCTATTTCAAAGAAAACGAACATCAGGAACAGGTCGAGGGATATGAAAAATCCGTATACCCCAGTAGAAAGGACAATGAGGGAAATAAAAAATTCCTTGGGCAGTTCCTCCATCTTCCAGGAGATAAAGACCCCTGCCAGGACCACCAGGGCTGTGAGCATAAGCAGGGCAACGGATATCCCGTCGACCCCAACGCTGTAGTGGATATTGAAATCCCTGAACCAGACCAGATCACGGGTAAAGAGCATGAGCTCATCACTGACCGCCCTCTCTCTCAGATAGGTGAAAAGGAGGTTTACGGACATGCAAACCTGTACCAGCGTCCCGATCAGCGCGATCATTCGTGCCTGTTTCAGGGATCTGGCCGTGAGCAGGACGAGGACCGTAAGGAAGGGGACGACGATAAATAATGATAATATATCCATAAGCTCAGCCTTAAGAGGTCCACAAATAAATAAACAGCACTGCCAGGACGACCGTTCCGCTTACGAAGGCCATGGCGTAATCCTGCACTCTGCCGGATTGCATTCCTTTTATCTTTTTCGAGAAGAGCACGGTGGAATTCCCGATCAGGTTCATGGTGCCATCCACAATCTTCCGATCAGCCCACGCAGCGCCCGCTGCAATTCCCTTAAAGAGGATATTCCTGGTCACAAAGAGGTACACCTCATCCATATAGAATTTCCTGTGAGCCCAGGTGTAAAGCACTCCCAGTCGGTCTGTCAGCCGGGTCGCCAACCCACTATCTCTTTTATAGAGTATCCAGGCAGTTCCAATACCCAATAGGCCTACCACCACAGCTGTGATCGCCATGGGGATATCCAAATGGGCTTCGAATCCTGTTCTGTCCGGACTGATAAACTCGCTGAAGGGGATAAACCCTACCGTTGCGCTGAGTACAGCCAGGACCATCAAGGGGATGGTCATGGAAGTGGGAGACTCCGCAGGACGGTGATCATACGGGGTTTCCTTTCCCCAGAAGATCCCGAAATAGATCCGGAAAATATACAGGGCCGTCAGACCGGCCACAAGTATGCCAACGATATATAGAAAGGTATTGTGCTGATAGACCGCAACGAGAATTTCATCCTTGCTCCAGAACCCTGCAAAGGGTGGAATCCCCGCTATGGCCAGGGCGGCCACAAGGAAACTTAGGTGGGTCACGGGCATGTATTTTCTCAACTGGCCCATGTCTTTCAGGTAATTGCTGTGTACGGCGTGTATCACGGATCCGGCACATAAGAAAAGCAGGGCCTTGAACATGGCATGGGTAAACAAATGGAACATGGAAGACATATAGCCCAGTCCCTGACTTCCTTCATAACCCGAAACGCCTAGGGCGAGCATCATATATCCCAGCTGGGACATGGTAGAGTAGGCAAGCACCCTTTTGATGTCTGTCTGGGTCAGGGCGATCAGGGCCGCAAAAAGGGCAGAAAAAGCCCCCACATAGGCGACGATCTGAAGGGCAAAACCCTCTTCTATAAAGAAGTACATGGGGAACAGTCGGGCGACCAGGAAAACACCTGCCACCACCATGGTCGCTGCATGGATCAGGGCCGAGACCGGGGTAGGCCCTTCCATGGCATCGGGAAGCCAGATGTGAAGAGGAAACATGGCCGATTTACCGGCCCCTCCCACAAAGATCAGGATGAGACCCCATGTCAGAACAGAGAGGCCCATAAAGGAGGCCGGTGCCCAATGGGTGAGGGTTGCTCCCTCAGGGTTATTCAGGGTCTCGAAATCATAGGTCCCTGTGTAGTATCCGATCAGCAGGATACCGATGAGGAAACCCAGATCCGCAAAGCGGGTGACAATAAAGGCTTTTTTGGCGGCAGCCACCGCAGATTCCCTGGTGTAATAATAGCCGATCAGCAAGTAGGAAGAAACTCCCACCAATTCCCAGAAAATGTAGATCTGGAAGAGATTGGTCGCCAGGACCAGGCCGTACATTGAGAAGGTGAATAGGGCGAGGAAGGAAAAGAATTTGGTATACCCTTCATCCCCTTGCATATATCCCCGGCTGTAGATATGCACCATCAGGGAGATGGTGGAGACCACGATCAACATCATGACGGAAATGGGATCGATAAGCACCCCCATATCTATCCTCAGGGTCTCTGTAAAATTCATCCAGACCGTTGATTCTACAAGGGCCGGATAAGCACCCGAAACCTTTCCTAACACCATGAAATACTCATAGGCTGTATAGAAGGAGAGGAGCGTGCAGACCAGCATCCCCCCAACCCCTACAAGTCCGGAAATTCCGGGTCCGATCTTACGGTTGAACAGGCCAAGGACCAGAAAAACTGCAAGGGGGACCAGTGGGATCAGGATGATGGCGGTGTAATTCATAGTTGAGTCACTTTAATTTTTCATGGTTTCCACTTCCTTCACTTCCACAGAACTGATCTTCCTGTACAAGTTGATGATTATAGATATAGCCAGTGCTGTTTCAGCAGCTGCCACGGCGATGATAAAAATGGAAAAGATCATCCCCTGCAGGATCTCGGGGTACAGGTACTTGTTGATCACTACAAAATTGACCGCGGCTGCGTTGAGGATGAGTTCCACGGAGATGAGGACTGAGATCAGGTTCTTGCGGGTGATGAAGCCGTAGACCCCTATAAAGAAAAGGATCGTACTCACCGTCAATAGTTCATATATCGATATACCCTCTATCATGTGTTCTCGTTTTTATTTTCGGCCAATGCCGTGCCTTTGGCGATCACGATAGCCCCGACCATAGCTGCCAGAAGCAAAACACTGATCACTTCGAAGGGCAGGATATATCCTCCTTCCCCATAGTCCAGTAGTTTAGCACCTATATCGATTACCTCTGTTCCGGAGCTTTGGTCTGAAATCTCGAATTCATAAGAATAGATCACCGAAAGGAATACGGCCATCCCCAGGACGCAGGCCAGGCCTGTCAGCAGGAGCTTCGAAGTCTTTGCGATCTCCATTCGCATCTCGATATGATGCACGAGAAGCACGGAAAAGATGATCAGGACGATGATACCTCCTGCGTAGATGGTAAGCTGAATGGCGGCCAGGAAGTTGTAGTCCATCAAGAAATAAACCCCGGCAACCCCGCAGAGGACGAACAGCAAATAGATCACTGAACGCAGCATCCTCCGACTCATCACGGAAGCCAGTGCCGAGGCGATCATGATCAGGGCCAGGGTATAAAAGATAATTCTCTCCATAGGCTTAATCTTCTACGCCCTGCATCAGGGTCGATCCGGGTTCGTTGAGTACTCGGGTGAGGGTCGACCTGTCATACACTGAATTTTCGAAATTCTGCCCCCATTTGATGGCATCGTGCGGGCAAACATCAATGCAGAGGCCGCACATGGTACACATGCTCAGGTGGTAGATGAACTGGTCTATCTTTTTTTTCTTTTTTCCGGTGGTTTCATCGATGCCCCTGTCCCAGATGATCTCAATGGTTCCATTAGGACAGGCGATCTCACATTTCTGGCAACCCGTACAGCGGTGTTCGTTACTTTCGTTATGGGGCATGATCACCTCCCCCCTGAACCTGTCAAACATCTTTAGGGTTTCACGGTTATCCGGATATTGCTGGGTGATGGCCCCCTTCCTCGAGGTCACGAAGTATTTACCCGTAACACTCATGCCGGTCAGGAGGGTTTTGATGCCATTGTAGATGTCAGAAAAGTAACTCATACGTCATAGTCTTATCGTTAGATTGAGCCAAACCAACAAGGCCATCAGTACGATGTTGACCAGGTTGATAGGCAGCAGGTATTTCCATTCCAGGGTGAGCAGCTGATCCACTCTCAGCCTGGGGAAGGTCCATCGGAACCACATCATCAGGAAGACCAGAGCCATGGTCTTCAGCAGGAACCAGAATACACCCAGTTCCGGTATGGATTCCGTAATGCCGAAAGGTGAGAGCCATCCGCCGAAAAATACTGTGGCAGCGATAGCGGATATAATGAACATGTTTATAAATTCTGCCAGGAAGAAATAGGCGAATTTCATCCCGGAGTATTCCGTGTGGAACCCGGCCCCCAGTTCGGATTCGGCCTCAACCAGGTCGAAGGGCGCGCGGTTTGTCTCAGCCGTTCCTGAGATCATGAAGACCATGAAGGCGATAATGGCCGGGATATGCCCCTGCAGGATCAGCCAGCCGCTCTTTTGAACCTCGATGATCTCTGATAATTGAAGGGAACCTGTGATCACGACCATCGTCAGGAGGGAAAGCCCTACCGAGAGTTCATAGCTGATGGTCTGAACCCCGCTCCTCATGGCACCGATCAGGGCGTATTTGTTGTTGCTGCTCCATCCTCCCAGCAAGATGCCGATTACCCCGATCGAGGAAATGGCGATCAGAAAAAAGAGCCCGATATTGATGTCGAAGGCGTGGAATTCTGCCGAAAAAGGGATGACCGCCAGGGCCATCAGGGCCGTAATAATGACGAAATACGGAGCCAGGTTATAGAGGAACTTATCAGCCCTTTCCGTCCCGGTAAGTTCTTTGGTCAGCAATTTGATGGCGTCAGCCATGGTTTGCAACAAGCCTTGTGGCCCCACCCGGTTGGGTCCGATCCTGAGTTGAAACCATGCGGCCACCCTTCTTTCAAGCAAGACCAGGAATAAGCCTGCCACTGCAAAAATAGTGAGGTATACCAATGCGATAAGGACCATCTCGACGATACTGGCCACGCCTTCCGGCATGACGCTGAAGAGCCAGTTGTGTATATTCTCGGTAATTCGCAATTGCATCATGTCACTGCATTAACGGTCAATATCCGGGATAACCAGATCCAGCGTGGCCATAGTAGCCACCAGATCCCCGATTTTCCCCCCAACCGCAATATGGTTCAGGAGGGAGAGGTTGGAAAATCCCGGAGACCGGAATTTAAGTCTGTACGGGTTTTTTGTACCTGTACTGATGATATAAACCCCGAGTTCGCCCCTTGCGGTCTCAACTTTCTGGTAGTATTCCCCTTTGGGCAATTTTATCACTGCGTTGGTGGGGACCCTGTGTTCTCCTTCCGGGATATTGTCTATCAGTTGTTCTACAATGGAGAGGGATTCCCACATCTCCTGTATCCGAACGAGGTAACGGGCATAGGTATCTCCTTCGGTTTTGAGTGATTCTGTAAAGGTCACCCGGTCGTAAGCGCTATACGGATGGTGCTTGCGCACGTCGCAGGAGTATCCGGAAGCTCTGCCCACGGGACCGGAAGCGCCAAACGAGATAGCATCCTCCCTGCTGAGGACGCCCACCCCTTTTGTTCTTTTCTGGAAGATGACATTCCCGGTCAGGAGCCTGTCATACTCCGGGAGTTTAGTCTTGAAGTGGGCCACAAAGTCCTTGACCCGTTTGACGAAGTTGGGGTGAATATCGAGCATGAGTCCGCCCGGGACATTGTAATTCATGGTCAACCGGGCCCCACAGGTCTCTTCCATGATGTCATTGATCATTTCCCTGTCCCGGAATCCGTAGAAATAGGTGGTCAGCGCCCCAACGTCCATTCCCATAACACCCCACCACAGGCAGTGTGAGGAAATCCGCGTGAGTTCGGCAATGATGGTCCTGATCACCTTCACCCTTTCCGGGATCTCCAGCTGTAGGGCATTCTCAACTGCCAGGCAGACCGCTTCGTTATTGATGTTCGCAGAGAGGTAGTCCATGCGGTCAGTCAGGTGTACGATCTGCTGGTAACTGTCGCGTTCGCACATCTTTTCGATAGAACGGTGGATATACCCCAGGTCGGGTTCCACCTTTTTGATGATCTCCCCATCGATGGTCAGGACGAGTCGCAGCACCCCATGGGTGGCCGGGTGTTGCGGCCCCATGTTGATGAAGTATTCCTCAGATTTGAAATTGTTGTATAATACTTCGGTTTCCATGTGCGATCAGTGTAAGATCATGTTGACGTCGTCCTCATAGTCCTTCCTCAAAGGGTATCCTTCCCAATCCTCTGTCAGGAAGAGTCGCTTTAAATTCGGGTGGTTCCTGAAACGGATACCGAAAAAGTCGAATACTTCCCTCTCGTGGAATTCTGCCGTGAACCAGAGATCACAGACGGTATCTAATTCCGGGTTTTCCCGGTCTGCAGTGGATACTTTTACTACGAGGATATGCCTTTTTGTGGTCGATTCCAAGTGATAGATCACGCCCAATTCTTCCCCCCAGTCGACGCCCGTCAAACAGAACAGGTAATCGAACTCCGTTTCGG
>NZ_JBFGBM010000018.1:0-22600 GCF_041567615.1 Muriicola sp. | reverse complement strand
GAAGGAGAATGAGGAGGGAGAACTGGTGCTAGAACCGGAACGAGTGGAGGCCAGGGTCTATGAAAAGATCTTTCTCGACCTGCAGGAAGACGAGATTGAACTCACACACGACCATTTCAAGACGATCTACTACAAGCTGATGGAAACCCTCAATGAAAAGGAGGATTTCCAGATCGCCCACTTCCTGCAGGAACTGGATCAGCAACTGGTAAAGGACGTTTCTTCCATCCTCATGGAAGAAGAGAAATACAACCTGCACAACTGGGAACGCAGGGATATCTATCCCAAGGAAAAAACCAGGACTGTCGCTCAGCTGGTCAGTGAGACCATCCTCACGCTGCGCTGTTACCTGATCAAGAAAAGGATCCACAGTCTGCAGCAGGATACGGAGGAAAAAACTGAGGACAACAGCGAGGTCCTGGAGGAGATCGTGAACTACCTTCAGTTGAATAAACTGCTCAACAACAAACTCAACAGGGTCCTTTCCTGAATATAAGCCTGTATTTCCCGTAAAGTTCAGGGTATTAAAAAACCTCCCGGAGTTTCAGGAGGTCTTTTCTATAGTTAGCTTGGTATTATCAATACAATTCCAGGGCCTTGGCCTGTTGCAGCAGGTCCACAAGGTTGTCTACGTTGAGTTTTTTCATCAACCTCGACTTGTAGGTGCTGACTGTTTTCTCGTTGAGGTTGAGACCCTCGGCCACATCCTTGTTGCGTTTGCCACTGGCCAGGAGTTTGAGCACTTCCACTTCCCTGGTGGAAAGTTTCCTGAAGAACCTTCGTTGCTTTTGGGTCCCCTCGTCAAAGGCGAGACGCTGGGCGAGTTC
Organism: Muriicola sp.; assembly: GCF_041567615.1. Lineage (GTDB taxonomy): Bacteria > Bacteroidota > Bacteroidia > Flavobacteriales > Flavobacteriaceae > Muriicola. The sequence goes on along the minus strand of NZ_JBFGBM010000018.1, from coordinate 21,773 downwards.
GTTGGTGATGAACATTTTCCCCTGTCCTACCTTTTTAACGGCGGTAATGATGTAATCCAGGTCGGAAGATTTCGACAGATATCCGAAAGCTCCTGCCCGGATTGTACTGAGGGCGTATACGTCTTCAGACTGCCCGCTGTAAATGAGAACCTTCACATCGGGGAATTCCTTTTTCATCCTTCTCAGGGTGGCAATTCCGTTGATGTCGGGAATGTCCATCTCCAGGATGACAACATCGGGATTCTTTTTCTTTAAGGTTTCGAAAAGTTCGTTGGTGGTTGAGACATCACCCAGTACTTGAAAATCAGGAACGGTGTTGAGAACTTCCTTAATTCCTAATCTGACAATGGGGTGATTGTCGGCAATTAAAATGTTGATCATTGTTGGTTTTTTCTAGACAAAACGGGTAAAAGCTACACCCAAACCTAACATGCAATGTAAGGTTTTATTATCTAAGTTCTATAGCAAAACTGTAAAAATTTTAAGGTTTTACTACAATTTGCCGCCAACAATTCGTCTTAAATACCGGCTTTTCAGGTGATCGGTTACTTCAATGTCTCCGGAATCTCACAAATTGGGATAGGAATCATCTTATGTTTGTTAGCCGTATTGTACTTCTTGTAGATAGCGAATACTTCTGCTTCCCGTCCTTTAAAATCCTTAATATCCTTCCCTTCAGAATCCATTTTCATGGCCCATTCCAGCTCGGGATATGAGGCACCGATCTGGTCTTCATCGGTTCGGTCGTCTCCCCAGAGTCCGTCCGTAGGTGGGGCCATCAGAATGTCTTCATGTACTCCTAAATAGGAACCCAGTTCATAGACCTCCGTCTTGAGGAGATCTGCAATAGGGCTGAGGTCGACTCCCCCATCCCCGTACTTGGTGTAAAATCCGATGCCGAAATCCTCTACCTTGTTGCCGGTTCCCGCAACCAGATAACCCAGGAGAGCCGCGAAATAGTAAAGGGTGGTCATTCGCAGCCGGGCCCGAGTATTGGCGAGGGACATATGCCGTTCCTCCTCGTTTTCCACCTTTGGGAGTGAACCTACAAGCTGGTCGAAGACCGGAGTGAGATTTACGGGTACCCGCCTCACGTTGGGATAATGCTCAATAAGCCAGTCGATATGCCGGTCTGCCCTGGTGACCTGGTTTTCGCTCTGGTGTATAGGCATTTCCACACAAAGCACGTCGAGGCCCGTTCGCGCACACAAGGTCGAAGTGACTGCGGAGTCTATCCCTCCGGATACTCCTACCACAAAGCCTTTCATCTTTGCGTTCAATGTGTATTCCTTAAGCCAATCTACTATGTGTGCTACTACTTTCTCTGTTTGCATATTCTTTACTTGTTTAATTGAAATGCCGTACCTTTGGGCTCGTAAAAATAACCCCTGCAAACGTAATATTAAAGCGCTTAACCCATTACTTTTCATGTCAAAGACCCTGTTTCCGGTTTTCTTCCTGATCCTCATTTTTTCAGGATGTGCTGATGAAAAAGTAATTCCTTCTGAGATCCTGGATCAGCCGGTAGAGCTACAGATAAGGAGATTCGACAAGGAGTTTGCCAGGGTCGATACCGGCAGCCTCCCTTCCCTCAAGGAGAGATATCCCTTTCTGTTTCCACCACAGTATCCCGATAGTATCTGGCTGGCTAAATTGAAGGATACCATTCAGCTCGAACTAAGGCAGGCGGTAGACAGTGCGTACTCGGATCTGGGACCTCATGAGGAGGAACTCACCTTGCTTTTTAAGCACGTGGCCTATTACTTCCCTCAGTATCCTATCCCGGATCTGATCACCCTTACCACCGATGTGGACTATGAGAACCGAATCATCCTTACGGACTCCCTGCTTCTGATCGGCCTGGATAATTATCTCGGGAAGGAGCACAGGTTTTATGCGGGGATCGACCGATATATAGCCAGAGGGCTGGACTCGAAATATCTGGAAAGCGATATCGTCAGTGCCATAGCCAAGAAGGTGGTGTCCTATCCCCAGGACCGTACCTTCCTCTCCCAGATGATCTATTACGGTAAGGAACTCTACCTGAAAGACCTCCTCCTTCCGCGGCAGACCGACGGACAGAAAATAGGTTATGACGAAGAGGAAATGGCCTGGGCTCAGGCCAATGAAGAACAGATCTGGCGGTACTTTATAGAAAGGGAAATGCTTTACAGTACGGACTCAAAACTGGGGCCCCGTTTCCTGGATCCGGCTCCTTTTTCCAAATTCAGGCTGGAACTGGACAATGAATCGCCCGGCAGGCTCGGGCGCTATATGGGATGGCAGATCGTACGGGCCTTTATGGAACGGACCAAAACCCCTCCGAATAAGTTGTGGGCAATGCCGGCGGAGACCGTTTTCAAAGAATCGAATTACAAACCCCAGAAGTAAGGTTGTGAAATGAGTCTTAGCAAATCGTGCTTCCCACCGAGATGTTTATTGGCGAATTACATCTGACCTATAAAAAACATTAAAAACACACAGATGAAAAAGGAAGAGACCTCAGAGATCGTCCTCAAGATCACGCTTGACGAGAACCGTATCCCAGAAAAACTCAGCTGGTCTGCCCAGGATGGCGGAATCGTGGATGAGGAGGCAAAAGCCATGCTCCTCTCTGTTTGGGACAGCAAGAATAAAGAGTCCCTGAAGATCGACCTGTGGACCAAGGATATGCCTTTGGATGAGATGAAGGTTTTCTTTCACCAGACCCTCCTGTCCCTCTCAGATACTTTTATGAAAGCGACTCAGGACGAAAAGATGACAGCAACCATGAAGGACTTCTGTGCGTATTTTGCTGAGAAACTCGAGTTGCAGGGTTAATTGGCCATAGGCACTTCCATCAATAACAACCGGGAAGCTTCGGTCATTTTGAATGTTACGGACTCCGTATCCCAGATCCCAATACCGTCTCTCCTGTGAAGACTTTCCCCTCCTGCTTCGCAAGATCCCTCAAGGACAAATACATATAAGCCGTTTCCCTTCATCTTTACTTCATAGGTGGGAGTGCTTCCCGCCTGAAACTCGCCCATGTGGAACCAGGCGTCCTGGTGTATCCAAATGCCTTCATCTTCCGGGTTGGGAGATATGATCTGGTGGAACCGGTCTTTTAGTGCGTCCGTCTCCAGAGTGATCTGATCGTATCTCGGGGTGACGTTGGCTTTGTTGGGCAGTATCCATATCTGGAGGAATTTAACCGCCTTGTCCGAGTTCCTGTTCTTTTCACTATGGCTCACGCCCGTGCCCGCGCTCATCGCCTGTATATCTCCGGAGCGGATCACGGCTACGTTGCCCATGCTGTCTTTGTGTTCCAGATCGCCTTCCAGCGGAATGGAAATGATCTCCATGTTCTGGTGCGGATGGGTGCCAAAGCCCATTCCCGGGGCCACTTCATCATCGTTCAGCACACGCAGGACCCCAAAATTCATGCGGGAAGGATCGTAGTAATTGGCAAAACTAAAGGTGTGAAAAGTATTCAGCCAACCGTGATTGGCATGGCCTCGAGTATCGGCCCTGTGTACTGTCTTTTTCATATTTTACTGTACGTTTTGGACTTGTTGGTCGTAAGGAAGCCTTCTTCCTGACGACTCCCTTCAGGGAATGATCCTCTTTAGAGAGAGATACAAAATACGGTACTTGTGAGCAGAGAATCAATAAGGAAATTGCTTTTTGTGTACAATGCGGATTCAGGCCTTGGCAATATCCTCCTGGATGCGGCCCATAAGGTCCTGAATCCTGCTACCTACAACTGTCGGCTTTGTGAACTTACCTACGGGGCTTTTAGGGAAAAACGCAGTTGGAAGGCCTTCAGGGAGGAAAGTAATCTCACCATGGAATTTTTGCACAAGGACGAATTTCTCGAGGCGTATTCCTCCAAATTCCTGCCCGCCTATACCTTTCCAATCGTCCTTGAGCTCACCGCCCATGATATAGAGGTCTTCCTGGGTACTGGGGAACTCAATGGCCTAAATCATACGGATGATCTGATCCGTGAGATCAGAGTCCGGTTGGGTAATCCGGAAGAGTGAAATAGGATTATTAACCCTGGTGGGAGAAGAAGTCCGAATTGATCTGCCCGATATATTCCAGAATCTCATCCCTTCCTGTCGCTTTGAGGGAAGAGGTGACGAAATGCACGGGTGCCTCCTCCCAGGCGCCATCCGTCATAGTTTTCAGATACCCCTCAACTTGGCGGTTTATGGCATTGGGTTTGAGTTTATCGGCCTTGGTGAAAATGATCCCAAAAGGGATGCTGTTCTCACCCAGCCATTCCATGAATTGCAGGTCGATAGGCTGGGGATCATGGCGTATGTCTATCAGGACAAAGGCGCTGATGAGCTGTCTCCTCTTCAGGAAATATTCGGTAATGTATTTCTGGAAAGTCTTTTTCTCCTTTTTGGAGACCCGGGCGTACCCATAGCCCGGAAGGTCGACCAGAAACCAGTTGTCATTGATCCTGAAATGGTTGATCAGCTGGGTCTTACCCGGCCTGCCGGAGGTTTTGGCCAGGGATTTTCGCTCGGTCAACATGTTGATCAGGGAGCTTTTCCCCACATTGGAACGACCGATAAAGGCGTATTCGGGAATAGGATCCGAAGGGCAACTTTCCACGCTGGAATTGCTCATGACAAAGTCGGCCGACTTTATTTTCATGATTACCGGACTTTAGAAATTGCGTTGCTTCAGCCAGGCCGCCAGGATCTCGTTGAATTCATCCGGGTGTTCCATCATGGGGGCGTGACCGCATTTCGGGATCCAGAAGAGATCTGAATCTGGGAGGAGTTCGTGAAATTCCCTCGCGACATTCGGAGGGGTCACGGAGTCGTTCTCACCCCAGATGATACAGGTAGGGGTCAGCATATGGGGCAGGTCCTTGGACATATTATGCCTGATAGCGCTTTTGGCGATCGCGAGGGTCTTGATCAGCTTCATGCGATCATTAACGGTGGCAAATACCTCGTCTACGATCTCCTTTGTGGCCACGGCCGGATCATAGAACACATCTTGAGCCTTCTTTTTAATGAATTCGTAATCTCCTCGTTTTGGATAGCCGTCTCCCATCGCACTTTCGTAAAGTCCGGAACTACCTGTGATCACCAAGGCTTTCACCATTTCCGGGTAGAGTTTGGTATGCAGGAGTCCGATATGACCACCCAGGGAATTGCCCAGCAGGATGACGTCTTTCAGCCCTTTGTATTCTATAAACTGCTCGAGGTATTTTGCGAAATTCTTGACATTGGTCTTGAGCATAGGCATGCTGTAAATGGGCAATTCAGGTACGAGCACCTTGTAGCCTTTCCCGGGAAAATAATTTGTCACCCCTTCGAAATTACTCAACCCTCCCATCAAACCGTGGAGGATGATCATGGGCGTACCTTCACCCACCTCGATATAACGATATTTCCCGTCCGTCTTAATCGTATTCTCCATGCACGACAGCTTCTGTTGTCAGTTGGCAAATATAGGCATTTCCCCTATATGGGGCTATTTAAATGAGATCAGGGGTAACTTCTTGCTTCTGTGGATATGAGAATTTACTCTCATTTCCTAACCGTGGGGATGAGTCCGTCCCTACGGGATTTTTTAGCTTCAGATTTGGATAAAATATCAACAAAGTGGTAATTTGTGGTAAATAGTGGTAATAATTTCTATATATTTGAGTTTATATACAGAGAACCAACCGAGCTCGAATGATCAGTTTTATTGGGACATATGATTGTAAAGCCGATGCCAAGGGCAGGGTCATGATTCCTGTTACCCTCAAAAATCAAATGGCTCCCGTCATCAACAAAGGCTTTGTGATCAAGCGCTCTGTATTCCAGCCATGCCTGGAGCTTTACCCCATGGAAGAATGGAATCTGCTGATGCAGAAAATGAACAGGAAGAACCGCTTCAAGAAAAAGAACAATGACTTTATAAGGAGGTTTTCGGCAGGGGTCAAACCTGTTGAGGTCGACGCTACAGGCCGCCTCCTCATTCCAAAAAATCTTATAGCCATAGCAGGGATCACCAAGGAGGTGGTACTGAGCTCGGCGATCAATATCATCGAGATCTGGGATAAGGACCTCTATGAGAAGGTGCTCGATGAAACGGCAGAGAATTTTGCAGAACTGGCCGAAGAGGTCATGGGTGAAGACGGCGATGAGTTATCATAACCCTGTGCTGCTTCATCCTGCAGTGGATGGACTCAACATCAAGGCGGATGGTGTCTATGTAGACATCACCTTCGGAGGCGGAGGGCATTCGCGGGAGATCCTCAGGAGACTGGGAGCAGAAGGCAAACTCATTGCCTTCGACCAGGATGAGGATGCTCTCCAAAATGAAATAAAGGATGGTCGATTTACCCTGATCAATGAGAATTTCAGGTATCTCGGTCAGTTTTTGAAGTTCTATGGCATTCGGAAAGTAGACGGGATCCTGGCTGATTTCGGGGTTTCTTCCCACCAGTTCGACAAGGCTGAGCGCGGATTTTCAACCCGCTTTGAAGGAGAGCTCGACATGAGGATGACACGCCGGAATGAATTATCGGCTTACGATGTCATCAACACCTATGAGGCAGATCAGTTGAAAAAGGTCTTGAAGGAATACGGGGAGATAAGGAACGCCGAGAAGATGACCAGGGCCATTGTCGCCTCCCGGAAGATTAATCCCATTGCGACCTCCGCCGAATTAAAGGAGGTTTTGAGAGGCTTTTTGCCGGGTCACAAGGAGCACAAGATCCTCGCCCAGGTCTACCAGGCGATCAGGATTGAAGTGAACCAGGAACTGGAGGTGATCAAGGAATTCCTGCTCCAGACTCCCGACCTGCTTGAACCCGGAGGAAGGCTGAGCATGATAAGTTACCATTCCCTGGAAGACCGTCTTGTCAAGAGGTTTGTCATGACAGGGAATTTTGAAGGAGAATTGAAGAAGGATTTTTACGGCAAGCCGATCAAGCCCTTCGAAAAGGTGGGAAATCTGATCGTTCCGACCGAAGAGGAGATCAAACAGAACAACCGGGCCAGGAGTGCCAAACTCAGAATCGCAGAACGCATATAACTGTAGAGAATTGAAGACATGAAGGAAGGAATTGTATCCATATTAAAAGGTAAGTTTCTCGTGAGCGGGGATGCGCCCAAGAACTGGCTGTTCCTCGTCTTTGCATCATTTCTGGCTACCATCATGATCTCGAGTTCGCACAGTGCGGACAAAAAGGTGCATCAGCTGGCAGCCCTCAACGAAGAGGTGAAAGCACTGAGGAGTCAGTTCGTGGAGATGCGATCCGACGTCCAGAAGCAAAAACTGGAGTCAACGGTAAGACTGGCCGTGGCCGAAAAAGGTCTCCTCCCTTCCGAAGCACCACCCAAAAAGATCAAAGTAAAATCTGCTAATCCGTAAATGGCCTTCACCAGTAAACATATAATGACCAGATTATACCTCGTATCAGGAGGATTATTCCTCTTCTCAGGGCTGGTCCTGTTTAAACTGGTCAGCATTCAGACTGTTCATGGCGACAAATACAAGGAACTTGCCCTTGAACGCACGGAAAAGATGTTCACGATCCCGCCGAACCGGGGCAATTTATACTCAGACGATGGCAGTTTACTCGCAACGTCGGTTTCTAAATATTCCATAAGGTTCGATGCGGTCACTGTAAAGGATGAGGATTTTAAAAAGTATGTAGGCCCCCTGTCCGAAAAACTGGGTAGGCTATTGAACAATCCCGCCTCTCATTACGAGCAGCTACTGCGCAAGGCGAAGGCCAATAAGAATCGATATGCCCTGATCGCCCGCAATCTGGATTATTCCCAGTATATGAGTGTAAAGGAATTCCCTCTCTTCAATATGGGGCCCTACCGTGGCGGACTCATCGTCGACCAGAAAACGGTACGGGAGCATCCCCTGGGGAAGATCGCCGAAAGGAGTGTGGGATATGAGCGTTTTGATGAGAATGGTTACGCTACCCGCGTGGGCCTTGAAGGGGCCTTTGGGGAATACCTGAGGGGTAAGGAGGGCAAAAGGCTCAAGCAAAAGATCGCAAAAGGGCAGTGGAAACCCATTGGCCTTGACAATATTATCGAGCCACAGGACGGGTATGATGTAGTCTCGACCATTGACATCAATATTCAGGACATCGCTCATCACGGACTTCTCCGACAGCTTGAGAAGTACAAGGCAGACCACGGATGTGTCATTGTCATGGAGACCCATACCGGGGAGATTAAGGCTATCTCAAATCTGGGCAGGACAGAGGAAGGCAAGTATTACGAGCGGCTCAACTACGCCATAGGGGAGTCCCATGAACCGGGTTCCACCTTTAAGCTCATGTCTCTTTTGGCGGCCCTGGAAGATCAGGTGGTAGATACGAGTACGATCATTGATACTGAAAAGGGGAGGTGGAGGCTTTACGATCGCATCGTGAGGGATTCCAAACACGGCGGATATGGGGAGATATCAGTGGCTGAGGCTTTTGAGGTTTCTTCCAATACGGCCTTTGCAAAAATGATCCACAACGGATACAAGAATGATCCCCAGGCCTTTGTGAACCGCCTCAGGCTGATGGGGTTGCACAAGGAACTGGACCTTCCGATCAAGGGTGAAGGAAAACCGGTGATCCGAAATCCGGGTGACAAAGGCTGGTCCGGGATCTCCCTGGCGTGGATGTCGCACGGATATGAGGTCTCTCTGACACCGCTACAGACCCTGGCATTCTACAACGCCATTGCCAACGACGGGGAATTGCTCAGGCCTAGGCTGATCAAGGAGGTAAAGGAATGGAACAGCACCATCCAAAAATTTGACAAGGAGGTGATCAATCCCCGTATCGCCTCGGAGGATAACATCAGGAAAGTACAGCAGCTTTTGAAAAATGTGGTTGAGAAAGAAGAGGGAACAGGACATAAGTTGTATGCCCCGGATTTCTCCATGGCGGGTAAAACAGGAACGGCTCAGAAGAATTACGTGGGCAAGGACCCCGATAAGTTGCGGTACATCTCAACTTTTGCCGGCTACTTCCCGGCTGAGGATCCCAAGTATTCGTGCATTGTGGTTATCCATGAACCCGATAAGAGCGTGGGATATTACGGAGCCGATGTCTCCGGACCCGTTTTTAAATCGATCGCCCAGAAGATTTATGCCAATAATCCCATGGTAGATGAAGTGGCCAGCCTGGATCCTTTTAATGAGGTCCTTGAGGATGCCTATGAATCGTATTTCGAAGAAGCGCAAAAAGAGGTTCAGACCATCCCCGATCTGCAAGGAATGAGTGGGATGGACGCCATATCGATCCTTGAAAACCTGGGTCTGCAGGTTGAGGTCAGGGGTAACGGCAAGGTCAAGAAACAATCAGTGAGTAAGGGTACCCGGTTGAACCAGGTAACCAAAATAATTCTGGAATTGTCATGAAGTCGCTAAAAGACATACTTTATGGGGTAGGACTTACTGCGGTCAGCGGTTCCACTGCGAAACTGGTCAATCATATTTGCTTTGATTCCAGGGAGGTAGGCATGGATGATGTCTTTGTGGCGATCCGGGGCACCCAGTCAGACGGCCATGCATTTATAGAGAAGGCGATCGCCGGTGGAGCAAACGCCATCGTGTGCGAACAGTTGCCGGAAAACCTGGTGAACGAGGTGAGCTACCTGGAGGTAAAGGATACAAAGGAGGCCCTATCAGTGATGGCCTCCAATTATTATGACAACCCTTCCAGGAACCTCAAATTGGTCGGGGTGACAGGAACCAACGGTAAGACCACGGTAACCACCTTGCTGTATAAGCTTTTTAAGAAGGCCGGATTTAAGGTAGGGTTGATCTCCACGATCCGGATACTGGTAGACGACAAGGAATATCCCACTACCCATACCACGCCAGATTCTCTTACTGTCAATTATTACCTCTTTCTGATGAGCGAGGCCGGAGTGGAATATTGTTTTATGGAAGCCAGTTCGCACGGGATCGATCAAAAACGCACCTATGGACTCGTCTTCGCCGGGGCCATTTTTACCAACCTTTCCCACGATCACCTGGACTACCACAATTCCTTCGCAGAATACAGGGACGCCAAGAAGAAATTGTTCGACCAGTTGTCGAAAAACGCATTTGCCCTGGCCAATATGGATGATAAGAACGGCCTGGTGATGTTGCAGAATACCAAAGCGAGGAAGTATACCTATGCCCTGAAGTCCTATGCCGATTACAGGGCACAGATCCTGGAAAATCAATTCAGCGGTCAGTTGCTGAAGATCGACAACAACGAGATCTGGACCAAGCTCATAGGCCATTTCAACGCCTACAATATCCTGGCGATCTACGCAACGGCCGATCTGCTGGGACTCGACAAATTCGAAACTATGAAACTCCTGAGCGAACTGGAAAACGTCGACGGGAGGTTTCAATACTATATCTCAAAGAATCGCATAACGGCTATTGTTGATTATGCCCATACGCCGGACGCTTTAAAAAATGTGCTGGAAACAATCAGCGCATTGAGGACTGGAAATGAAAGCGTCATCACCGTAGTGGGGTGCGGTGGTGATCGTGACAAGTCTAAGCGTCCGGTAATGGGGCATATCGCTTCCTCCATGAGTACCAAGGTGATCTTCACCTCAGACAACCCACGGTCTGAACCCCCGGCTTCCATCATTTCGGATATGGAGGCAGGTGTGGAACCCCAGAACTCCATGAAGGTCATGGCCATTGAAAACAGGGAGCAGGCCATCAAAACAGCCTGCCAACTGGCCGATGCACAAGATATTATCCTTCTGGCCGGGAAGGGTCACGAGACCTACCAGGAGACGAATGGGAAACGAGTCGACTTTGATGATTTTAAGATTGTAAAAAGCTTCCTGGACGGGTTGAAAAAATAAGGAGATAACTATGCTTTACTATCTGTTCGAATATTTGGAAAAACAATACCAGTTCCCCGGAGCGACCCTGTTCCAGTTCCTGACTTTCAGGGCAGCCATGGCGGTATTGCTTTCCCTTATCCTGGCAACGACATTCGGGAAGCGGATCATCCTGTTGCTCAGGCGCAAACAGATAGGTGAAACCGTCAGGGATCTCGGCCTGGAAGGACAACAGCAAAAGCAGGGAACGCCTACCATGGGAGGGATCATCATCATCATGTCTACCCTGGTGCCCGTACTCCTGTTTGCGAGGCTGGACAATATTTATGTGATCCTACTGATCGTCACCACCCTCTGGATGGGGATCATAGGTTTTATAGATGATTATATCAAGATCTTCAGGAAGAACAAAGAGGGGCTGAAAGGCAGGTTCAAAATACTGGGGCAGGTTGTCCTAGGACTGATGGTGGGCGCTACTTTGTTTTTCCACCCCGAGGTCACCATGAAGGAGAAGAACAAGACCACCATCACCGAGCAGTTTGAGGTCAGGGATGTGGAAGGAAAAGAATTGAAATCGACAAAGACCAACATCCCCTTCTTTAAGAACAACGAACTCGATTACGGGGAAGTCGTAGCCTGGTTTGGAGCCGATCCCCAGAAATACGCCTGGCTGATCTTTATCCCCATCGTGATCTTTATCGTGACCGCCGTCTCTAACGGGGCCAACCTCACAGACGGTATCGACGGACTCGCAGCGGGAACATCAGCGATCATCGTCCTGACCCTGGGCATCTTTGCCTGGGTCTCCGGTAACATTATTTTCTCTAATTATCTCGACATATTCTATATCCCGAGAGCCGGTGAGCTGGTAGTGTTCATCTCGGCCTTCGTGGGTTCTCTGGTGGGCTTCCTCTGGTACAATGCGTTCCCGGCACAGGTATTTATGGGTGATACGGGAAGTCTTACGATTGGGGGAGTGATCGCGGTCATTGCGATTATTGTCAGAAAAGAACTGCTCATCCCTCTGCTGTGCGGGATCTTCTTTGCGGAGTCGCTCTCGGTCATGATGCAGGTGAGCTATTTCAAGTATACAAAGAAAAAATACGGGGAGGGGAGGCGCATTTTCCTGATGTCGCCCCTGCACCATCATTATCAGAAGAAAGGATATCACGAAAGCAAGATCGTCACTCGGTTCTGGATCATCGGGATCTTGCTGGCGATCGTGACCATAGTAACCTTAAAAGTAAGGTAGTATGGATCGCCTGGTGATACTGGGAGGAGGAGAAAGTGGAATTGGCACGGCCATTCTGGGGCAGAAAAAAGGATTCGACGTATTTGTCTCAGACATGGGACAGATCAAGAAAAAGTACAAGGACGTTCTTATACATTTTGGATTGGATTGGGAAGAAGAAGGGCACACCGAGGAGAAGATCCTCAATGCCAGCCTGGTCATGAAGAGTCCCGGTATCCCGGATAAGACACCTCTGGTGAAGAAACTAATCGCTCAGGGGATCCCGGTGATCTCCGAGATCGAATTCGCTTCCCGGTATACAGACGCTACCCTCATTGGAATAACCGGCAGTAACGGGAAGACGACAACCACCATGCTGACCTACCATATTTTCAAGCAGGCGGGGTTGTCTGTAGGCATGGCCGGAAATATCGGGGACAGTTTTGCCAGAATGGTGGCGGAGACTGAAAAGGAGTATTACGTGCTGGAGATCAGCAGTTTTCAGCTCGATGGGATCACAGGCTTCAGGCCGCATATCGGGATGATCTTAAACATCACCCCTGACCACCTGGACCGGTATGACTACGATTTTATGAAGTATGTCGCATCGAAATTCAGGATGACCATGAACCAGAAAGCGGGTGACTACCTTATTTATGACGGGGATGACCCGGTCATTACTTCCTATCTGGAAGGCCACCCGGTCCAAGCCATTAAAATGCCCTTTTCCACAGAGGGGGAAGGGGATCAAGGAACATACCTGAAGAAGGAACAATTTATTATAAAGACACAAGAGGACATTATGGAATTAGCATCAGATTCATTAGCCCTGGATGGGAAACACAACCTCAAGAATACCATGGCAGCCATTACGGCCGCTAAACTGGTGGGTATTCGCAAGGAGGTAATCAGGGAGAGCATTCAGAATTTCCAGGGCGCTGATCACAGGCTGGAAAAGGTTTTGAAAATCCACCACGTACAGTACATCAACGACTCAAAGGCCACCAACGTAAACGCTACCTATTACGCCCTGGACAGCATGACCACTCCGACGGTTTGGATCGTGGGGGGAGTAGACAAGGGGAATGACTACAAGGCCTTAATGCCTCTGGTCAGGGAAAAGGTGAAAGCCATTATTTGCCTTGGGAAGGATAATTCCAAACTCCGGGAAGCTTTCAGCAATGCGGTAGACATTTTTGTGGAGACCTATGCGATGTCTGAAGCCGTGAAAGTGGCCTATAAGATCGCAGAACGGGGAGATACCGTACTCCTTTCTCCTGCCTGCGCGAGTTTCGACCTCTTTCAGAATTACGAAGACCGGGGCAATCAGTTTAAGGAAGCTATTAAAAATCTTTGATACGTGAAGATATTCAGCCACACACAGGGAGATAAGGTCATATGGGCAGTAGTAGCCCTGCTGGCCTTGTTCTCATTCCTGCCGGTATACAGTGCCAGCAGCAACCTGGTCTATGTGGTGGGGAACGGAACCACCATGGGTCATCTGGTAAAGCACGCCCTCCTCCTGTTCCTTGGATTTGGAATTATCTATGGGGTACACAGGATCCCCACTCATTATTTCAAAGGGTTGTCCATCATCGCGATGCCCGTGGTCCTTGCCCTTTTGGTGTACACCCTGGCACAGGGTACGACCATAGGGGGCGCCAATGCAAGCCGATGGATACGCCTGCCCCTTGTCGGGATCACCTTCCAGACCTCCACCCTGGCCTCCGTAGTGCTCATGGTGTACATAGCGAGGTATCTTTCGAAGATCAAGGACAGGGAAATCACCTTTAAGGAAAGCATTTTACCCCTCTGGAGCCCAGTTTTTCTAATGGTGATGCTGATCCTCCCGGCTAACTTTTCCACGGCGGCCATACTCTTCTTTATGGTACTGGTTTTGTGTTTTCTCGGGGGGTACCCTTTAAAATACCTGACCGGAGTGGTAGGAATAGGCATGTTGGGATTGCTGTTGTTCGTCCTGGTGGCCAAAGCGGCTCCCGACCTGTTCCCCAACAGGGTGGATACCTGGATGAACCGTTTGGAAAGTTTCTGGGACCCTGCCGATACAGAAGCCGACTATCAGATAGAAAAAGCAAAAATAGCCATTGCGAGTGGCGGACTGGTGGGCAATGGGGCCGGAAAGAGTGTGATGAAGAATTTTCTCCCCCAGAGTTCATCGGATTTTATATACGCCATTATTGTGGAGGAGTACGGGCTTATCGGCGGCTTCTCCCTGATGTTCTTCTACATGCTTTTACTCTTCAGGATCGTTGTGGTGGCCAATGCCAATACATCCGTATTCGGGAAATTATTGGTGGTAGGGGTTGGTTTACCGATCGTCTTCCAGGCCCTCATCAATATGGCAGTGGCCGTAGAATTATTTCCCGTTACCGGACAGACCCTTCCGTTGATCAGCAGCGGGGGTACTTCCATCTGGATGACCTGTCTGGCGATAGGCATTGTGTTGAGTGCAAGCAGGAAGAGGGAGCAGGAAGAAGAAAAGGAAGTGGATGAAAATAACCCTTTAGAAGTCTTGAGTGGACAGTTATAGGATCATTCTCTCAGGAGGAGGCACTGGAGGGCATATTTATCCGGCGATCGCCATAGCTAATGAATGTAAAAGGCGGTTCCCGGAAGCCGAGATCCTGTTTGTGGGAGCAAAGGACCGGATGGAAATGGAAAAGGTCCCTCAGGCGGGATACGAGATAAAAGGTTTGTGGATCAGTGGATTGCAGAGAAAACTGACGATTAGGAATCTGCTCTTTCCATTGAAAGTGATAAGTAGTTTGATCAGAGCGAGAAACATAGTGAAGAGCTTTCAACCCGACGTGGTCATCGGGACCGGTGGGTTTGCCAGCGGACCTGTACTGCGCGTGGCATCGGGTATGGGAATTCCCTGCGTCTTGCAGGAACAAAACTCCTATGCAGGCATCACGAATAAGTTGCTCGCCGGGAAGGTAGACCGAATTTGTGTGGCTTATTCGGGGATGGAAAAGTTCTTTCCTAAAGAGAAGATCGTGTTTACAGGGAACCCGGTGCGGTCCTCTCTGGTGAACCTGCCGGAAGCGGCATCGGGTTCCTATGGGTTCTTTGACCTTGATCCTGAGAAGAAGACCCTGTTTGTCCTTGGTGGAAGCCTGGGCTCCAGAAGGATCAACCAACTGATAGAAAGTCAGCTCCCCTACTTTGAGAAGTTGGGATTGCAGCTGGTCTGGCAATGCGGTGCCATGTATTACGAACAGTACAAACACCTCACCTCGGAGACGGTGAAGGTCTATGGGTATTTAAATGAGATGGAACACGGGTACCGCATCTCGGACATCATCATATCCCGGTCGGGAGCAGGTTCGGTATCCGAACTCTGTATAATCGGAAAACCGGTCTTGTTCATCCCTTCGCCCAATGTCGCTGAGGATCATCAGACCAAAAACGCAATGGCCCTGGTAGAGGAGAAAGCGGCCGTAATGTTAGCGGAAAAGGATCTGGATGCGGAGTTCAAAACTGTTTTCGGGCAGTTGATGGACTCGGGGCCCAGTCGTGAAGAACTCAGCCGGAACATTAAAAAACTGGCAAGGCCCCGGGCTACGGAAGATATAGTGGATGAGATCGTGGAATTACTGAACAAAAGGAATGAATAGATTCGATTTCCATAAGGTGTATTTTATAGGGATAGGAGGCATTGGAATGTCTGCCCTGGCCAGGTATTTTCTCTTCCAGAACATGGCCGTTGCCGGCTACGACAAGACCCCGACGCCTCTGACCCGGGAATTGGAAGCCCAGGGAATTGATATCCATTTTGCGGACGACCTCTCCCTCGTGCCTGCTTCATTCCTGGATCCGGCGGATACACTCATCGTTTACACGCCCGCCGTGCCCAAGGATCACCAGGAGTGGAATTATTTTACCGATCGGGGATTCAGGGTGCAAAAACGATCCGAGGTCCTGGGATTAATCACCCGTGACACTTTCTGCTTTGCTGTGGCAGGCACCCACGGAAAGACGACTACCTCGAGTATTCTGGCACATCTTCTCAAAGAGACCGGTACTCCCATCACCGCGTTCCTCGGCGGTATATCGGAAGACTTCAACAGCAATTTTATATGCGAAGGGGATAAATATTCAGTGGTGGAAGCCGATGAATTTGACCGGTCATTTCTAAGGCTGCACCCGGACATCGCCTGTATTACCTCCATGGATGCTGACCATCTGGATATATACGGGGACAGGGATTCCATGCGAACCTCCTTCCTCGAATTTGCCTCCAGGCTGAAACCGGACGGAAAGCTCTTTGTAAGGAATGGTTTGCCTCTGGAAGGAATTACCTATGGCATTGAAGACGATTCGGACTATTGTATTAGGAATATAAAGATTGAACATGGCACCTACATATTCGATTTGGGCACCCCTGAAAGGACACTGGAAGGGGTCAGATTCAACAAGCCGGGCAGGCATAATCTGCTCAACGGCTTGGTGGCTTTCGCAATGGCGATCCAGGTTAACCCCCCTCTGGATCGCCTCGTGAAGGCTCTGGAAACCTTTAAAGGCGTGCAGAGGCGATTCTCCTACAAGATCCGGCAGGACGACCTGATTTTTATTGACGACTACGCCCATCACCCAACGGAAATTGATGCCGTACTGGATGCGATCAGGGAAATGCATCCCGGAAAGAAAATTCTGGCGGTCTTCCAGCCCCACCTTTTTTCCAGGACGAGGGATTTTATGGAAGATTTTGCCAACAGCCTGTCAGGATTTGACAGTATTCTCCTGCTGGATATCTATCCGGCGCGCGAAAAACCCATCCCGGGGATCACCTCCCAGGTCTTGCTGGAACAGATCGCAAATCCGGATAAAAAACTGGTCTCTAAACAGGACCTGGCGCAAGAAATCAAGGCCCGAAATCCCGAGATTCTGGTTACTCTGGGAGCAGGAGATATAGGGCTGGAAGCAGACTCATTAAAACGCGAATTTGAATATGAAAATTAATTGGAACTACATCAAATTGTTCTGTTTAATAGTTTGTATAACAGGACTTTATGCATTTTCTAACGACAGGAATGCGGACAGGCCCATCAGAGATGTGGAGATTATTTTTGAAGGCGATAACAATGTATACCTGTCTAAGGATATGGTTAATAAATTGTTAATACAAAATTACGGAAGCGTCCTTATGGAGGATAAAGAAAAGGTAGTTTTGAATACTATAGAAAAGGTCCTTGAGACCCATGATATGGTAAAAAGTGCCCAGGTATATCTTACTATCGATGACAAACTTACATCCAAAATTTTCCAAAGGCAGCCCATAGGCAGAGTTAAAGGGAATACTACTTTCTACCTTGACGAGGATGGAAAATCTATGCCCTTATCCAGGTTGCACTCTGCACGGGTTCCGATTATCACTGGAGAGATCACTGGCAAGAGCCTTGATGATGTATTTGAGATACTGAAGTATATAAACCAGGACGACTTCCTGAGGAAGAATGTCATTGGGATTCATATTCAGACGGAAGAGCAGTATCAGTTAAAATTTCGGGTGGAGGATTTTGTGGTAAACCTGGGGGATGTGAGCGACCTGGAAAAAAAGTTCAAGAATTTCAAGGCTTTTTACGCAAAGGCGCTGAAAGATCAATCCCTGAAGGAGTACGCCGTAGTGAGTTTAGAATTTGACAACCAAGTTGTGTGCACAAAAATATAAGATTATGGATCAGGTAAATTACTCAGTTGGCCTCGATATAGGAACCACTAAAATAGTGGCTATCATCGGCAAGGAAAACGAATATGGCAAGATTGAAGTGCTGGGCATAGGCCGGTCTAAAAGCCTCGGGGTTCATCGCGGGGTGGTCAATAACATCACCCAGACCATTAAATCCATACAACAGGCTGTGGAGCAGGCCGAAGCCAATTCAGGACTTAAGATAGGTTCTGTGGTTGTAGGGATCGCGGGACAGCATATCCGGAGTCTCCAGCACAGCGATTACATCACCCGGGCCAATTCTGAGGAGGTGATCAATGAGGACGATCTGGAGAAGCTCTGCAACCAGGTCTACAAGCTGGTCATGCTGCCGGGAGAGGAGATCATCCATGTGCTGCCACAGGAATACAAGGTAGACGGGCAGGCTGAGATCAAGCAGCCCATTGGTATGTACGGAGGCCGACTGGAAGCCAATTTCCACGTAGTGGTGGGACAGGTTTCCTCCATCAAGAATATTGGCAGGTGTATTAAAAGTGCGGGTCTCGACCTCTACAATATTACCCTGGAACCACTCGCTTCTTCGGAGGCCGTATTGAGCCAGGAAGAGAAAGAAGCAGGTGTGGCTTTGATCGATATTGGAGGTGGGACGACTGACCTGGCGATCTTCAAGGATGGAATCATCAGGCATACGGCTGTGATCCCCTTTGGAGGTAATGTGATCACAGAGGATATCAAGGAAGGATGCTCCATTATCGAAAAACAGGCAGAATTGTTGAAGATCAAATTCGGCTCGGCCTGGCCCGGAGAGAACAAGGATAATGAGATCGTTTCCATTCCCGGGCTCAGGGGCAGGGAACCCAAGGAGATCACCCTTAAGAACCTGTCCAAGATCATCCATGCCAGAGTGGTCGAGATCATCGAGCAGGTATATGTTGAGATCAAGAATTACGGACATGAGGAACAGAAAAAGAAATTGATCGCCGGGATCGTACTCACTGGTGGCGGAAGCCAGTTAAAACATCTGAAGCAACTAGTGGAATACATCACCGGTATGGACACCAGGATTGGATATCCCAACGAACACCTGGCAGGGGATTCGGACGCAGAGATCGCCAGTCCTCTTTACGCTACGGCCGTAGGTCTGCTGATGAATGCAGTGGAGAACAAGGACAAGCGCAGATTGAAAACCCTGGAAGCTGAAAAGGAAAAGGAAATGGTACTTCAGGGCCATGAAGACACCGCTTCAATGACCGTTAAAAAGAGGGAGCGGAAATCTGTCTTTGACCGATGGTCTGAGAAACTCAAAGATTTCCTCGACAACGCGGAATAACCTATTAAATCATAAAACCCCTAACAAGAGCAACATGAGCAAGAACACCGAATTTGAAAATATTTCCTTTGACCTCCCCAAGAATCAAAGCAATGTCATTAAAGTGATTGGCGTCGGTGGTGGAGGTAGCAATGCGATTAATTACATGTTCCAGGCCGGGATCAATGGCGTTGATTTCGTGATCTGCAATACGGATTCCCAGGCCCTGCAGAACAGCGCTGTTCCCAACAAGATCCAGCTGGGCGTTTCCCTGACCGAAGGGCTTGGCGCTGGGGCTAACCCTGAAGTAGGGGAGCAGGCCGCTGTGGAAAGCATGGAGGATATCAAGAGCATGCTCGATACTACAACAAAGATGATCTTCATCACGGCAGGTATGGGAGGGGGTACCGGTACGGGTGCAGCTCCTATCATTGCAAAGCAGGCGAAGGCCATGGACATCCTGACGGTGGGGATTGTGACCATGCCTTTCCAGTTTGAAGGTAAAATGAGATGCCAACAGGCTCAGAAGGGGATAGAAAGGCTCAGGGAACACGTAGATTCCCTGATCATCATCAACAATAACAAGCTCAGAGAGGTTTACGGCAACCTCGGTTTTAAGGCCGGGTTCGCCAAGGCGGATGAGGTACTTGCCACTGCGGCCAGGGGAATTGCAGAGGTGATCACCCATCACTATACCCAGAACATCGACTTGCGGGATGCCAAGACGGTATTGTCCAACAGCGGGACGGCTATAATGGGATCGGCTATGGCTTCTGGTTCTGCCCGGGCCACTGAGGCGATCATGAATGCACTCGATTCACCCTTACTCAACGATAACAAGATCACCGGAGCCAAGAACGTCCTGTTGCTCATCGTTTCGGGTACCAAGGAGATCACGATCGATGAGATCGGTGAGATCAACGACCACATTCAGGCCGAAGCAGGTCATGGGGCCAATATCATTATGGGTGTAGGGGAAGATGAAGAACTGGGCGATGCCATCGCAGTAACGGTCATTGCCACGGGCTTCAATGTCGACCAGCAGGATGAGATCGTCAACACCGAATCCAAGAAGATTATACACACACTGGAGGATGAACAAAAGGCAGAGCAAAACCTGTCTGACCATTCTGTGGAATTCACCGAGGTCAAGGTGGAAGAAGAAAAGGACCCCGTCATAAAGCATGTACTGGAAGTTGAAGATGATATGGACCTGGTGCCCACAACCAATTTTATTCGAAACTTTAATGTGTTCTATGATGAAGTGGTTGCTGAAGATATAGATGAGGACAGCTTCGTGATCATCGATTCCAAACACGCCTTATTTGATATGGAGGTGGTAGATCCCGTCACTGTCACACCTAAAGAAGAAAATAAGGAGCAAATAACCCTGAGTTTTGACCTGCCCCTCACTGACGAGAACGAGGAAGAAGAGGAAGAAAAGGAGCACGTGATTACGTTTTCCCTGGATGAAGAGATCAGTGAAATAGATGTCAACGAGCATATTGAGGTCATACCGGTCCTCGAATACAACAAGGACGGGGAGAAACGGTACAGTCTTGATGATTATATGGAACTGGAATCAAAACTCACCGGAGCGCGTTCCAAGGCAGAGGATTTCGACCCCAAAATCGTTGAAGATGAACTCGTCTTTGAGCACAAGACTGTAAGTGCCTACGAACAGTCGAATAAGGACGAGCAGAAGGGAGAGATCGACCCTATGAATTCTCCTATAGAAGAACTGTTGAAGGCCAGGGCCGATGAACGCAGGAGAAAACTCAAGGATTTTAACTATAAGTTTCAGAACAACCTGAGTCATATCGAAGAGATCGAAAAGGAACCTGCCTATAAAAGACAGGGGGTTAATCTGAGCGATAGCCCGAAGGAGGGTAAGGTGTCAAGAACTACCCTCGGCGAAGACAGCAACGACGAAATACAATTGCGTTCCAACAATTCATTTTTGCACGATAATGTAGATTAGTTAGTTTTTTGTTCGGTTTAGTAACCAAGCCAAAACCCGAAAAGATGCCAGTCCTTTCGGGTTTATTTTTTTAACTTCGCAGGACATAAAAAAAGAGGTGATGAGCTTACAGGAAAAGGTCATGCAGGAAATGAAATCAGCTATGAAAGCCAAGGATACTGTAGCCCTGGAATCCCTGAGGGCTATTAAATCGGCTTTGCTGTTAGTCCAGACCGAGAAAGGGGCCGGGAAAGGTATTTCCGAAGAGGAGGAGATCAAAATAGTTCAGCGGCTGGTAAAACAACGCAAGGACAGTGCAGCTATTTATACAGAACAAGGAAGGGAAGACCTCGCTGCTGCCGAGTTATCCCAGGTGGCTGTTCTAGAAAAATTCTTACCCGAACAGCTCGATGAGGCAGGCGTTGAAAAAGTGGTAAGCGAAACCATAAATCAGCTGGGTGCCGAGGGGATGAAGGACATGGGGAAGGTGATGGGTGCCGTTACGAAGAAATTGGCAGGCCAGGCCGATGGCAAGACCATTTCCAATATCGTCCGCAAACACCTGACGTAGTTTTATTCTTTTGGAAACTATCTTTTTGTGTACCTTTGCGCTCGCATTGATCGAAAAGTGACGGCCGCGTAGTTCAACTGGATAGAATATCAGATTTCGGCTCTGAGGGTTGGGGGTTCGAATCCTCCCGCGGTCACGAATAAACCAAAAAAAGAACAAAGACGAGCGAGCTTCAAAAAGAAAGCTCGCTTTC
>NZ_JBFGBM010000017.1:0-22765 GCF_041567615.1 Muriicola sp. | reverse complement strand
CGCTATCTTATAGAGTTTCCAGGTTCCCAGGAAGTGGATGACCTGAACAAGGAGAATAAAGAGAATCCATTGTGTTACGTCCATTGATGAGACTTTTTGGCTTTAGGTTGGGCAAGATATCATTTAGTCATCATTTACTGCCCAGGTTTAACACGTCTTTCATATTAAACACCCCGCGCTTTCCAATGATCCATTCAGCAGCTACTACTGCTCCCAGCGCAAATCCCTCCCTGCTATAAGCCTCGTGCCTGATACTGATCTCATCTACTGCGCCTGAATAGGTTATTATGTGGGTGCCGGGTACTTCGCCTTCCCTGTGGGAGTGTATGGGAACAGTATCTGTAGCCCCCTTGTTCAACTCCCATTTTTTGTAATCCGTTTGTCCGATGATCCCCTCGGCCAGGGTGATGGCCGTCCCGCTGGGAGCATCGAGCTTGTGAATGTGGTGCGTTTCGTCTATCCTAACTTCGTATTCCCCGGTTTTTTGAATCATCCCGGCCAGCATCCTGTTGAGTTCAAAGAATATATTGACTCCCAGGCTGAAGTTGGAGGCGTACAGGAAGGCGCCCTTCGCGTTCAGGCAGTAGTCCCTGACCTCCTCGAAGTTTGAGAGCCACCCTGTGGTGCCGGATACTACCGGGACACCATTAGACAGGCAACCTTTGATATTCGAAACGGCAGATTCCGGTACGCTGAAATCTATGGCAACCTCCATGTCATCATAAGGGATGTCTGTGGAATTTTCATCTATTCGGGCCACGATATCGTGTCCGCGATTCAGGGCGATCTGTTCGATCATCTTTCCCATTTTTCCGTATCCAAATAATCCGATCTTCACGCTGTCAGAATTTTATGATCATGGCCACCCCGTAATTGGGGTCGGAGGTGATGGGGTGAGCTTCGAGATAGGGTTTTATATCCAGGCTAAGGTCCTCATTGACGTTGAATTGCTTCAGGTGGGCATCCACGTTCGCGTCAATAATGTTAAAGGCATAGAGTCCGATAGTGATCAGCAGGGCCAGGTCCCGATCGCGCTGGTACCTTTCCTGGGCGTCCTGCAGGGCCTCATCCGAAAGATCCGGGCTCCCCGGTACAATCCCGCTGCCATTCACATCGTAGAACTCGTCATCCGTAAAACCTGCCCGCCTGCGCTTGAAAGCCGATCGGAAACGGTCGTATAGATCGTCGTTGTAAACATAGGCGTATACCCCTGTCCCAATGGCTGCGTACACGATGGGAACTTTCCAGTAACGACGGTTGTAGATCTGTCCCAAACCAGGCAGAATGGCTGAATAAAAAGCTGCCTTGCTGGGAGCCAGGGGGTTGACCTCTTGCTTCTCTATGCGGCCGTCTATAACAACCCCTTTTTCTTTCAGATTGTTTCTCAGGGAATCTGTTTCAGAACTTTTCCTTTGCGCATGGGTTAGGGCCATACAGGAAAACAGGAGGAGAAAAAAAAAAGACCGCTTATTCACCGGTGATCAATTTAATGATACGGTTCAGTTCTTCCCTTGACTTGAAGGTAATACTCATCTTGCCTTTTTCATTATCCTGTGTCCTCAGGGAGACATCGGTTTCCAGGAAATGAGACAGGGCGATCTCGTTGTTGATGATAAAAAGGGATTTGTCCGACTTTTTAGGGCTTGTTTTTCCGGATACCTTCCCTGTGTCGTGGTAATTCCTGACGAGTTCTTCAGTCTGCCTGACGGAAAGGCCGTGTTCAATGATCTGCTCGTAAATATCGAGCTGGTCTGTCCGCTTTTCCACATTGACCAGGGCCCGGCCGTGGCCCATACTGATAAAACCGTCCCGCATCCCGGTCTGTATGATGGGATCCAGCCTGAGGAGACGGAGATAATTTGTGATGGTAGACCTTTTCTTCCCAACCCGGTCGCTCAATTTCTCCTGGGTCAGTTCGATCTCCTCGATCAGTCGCTGATAGGAAAGGGCGATCTCTATGGGATCCAGATCTTCACGCTGAATATTCTCCACCAGGGCCATTTCCAGGGATTCCTGGTCGTTGGCGATCCGAATGTAAGCGGGGATGGTTTCCAGTCCGACCATCTTTGAGGCCCGGTAACGTCTCTCCCCGGAGACGAGCTGGTATTTGTTGAATTCGGTTTTCCTGACCGTGATGGGCTGTATGACCCCGAGTTCCCGGATGGAGGAAGCGAGCTCCTGCAGGGCCTCATCATTGAAATTAGACCTCGGCTGGAATGGATTCACTGAGATGGAGTCCAGATCGAGCTCCACTATATTTCCCACCACCTTGTCTGCATTTTTATCAGCCACAGAGCGGATATCGTTTTCAGGGTCCTTCAGCAGGGCTGACAGCCCACGGCCCAGTGCCTGTTTTTTGGTCGCTTTTGCCATCACACTTTCTCTTTGTTCTTTTTGAGAAGCTCATTGGCCATGTTCAGGTAATTGGCAGCCCCTTTGCTGCTGGCATCGTATTTAATGATGCTTTCCCCATAACTGGGAGCTTCTCCCAACCTCACATTTCTCTGGATGATCGTATCAAAGACCATGTCTGAGAAGTGTTTCTTCACCTCTTCCACCACCTGGTTAGACAGGCGTAACCGCGCATCGTACATTGTGAGGAGCATCCCTTCTATATCGAGGTCGGGATTGTGAATACGCTGTACGCTTTTGATCGTGTTCAGGAGTTTTCCAAGACCTTCCAGGGCAAAGTATTCACATTGTATCGGGATGATCACCGAATCTGCGGCCGTCAGGGCATTCAAGGTGAGCAGGCCCAGGGATGGGGCGCAGTCGATCAGGATATAATCGTAGTCGTCCTTCAATTCCACAATAGCCCTTTTCATCATGTATTCCCTGTCATCCTTGTCCACCAGCTCTATCTCGATGGCCACGAGATCGATATGGGAGGGGATGAGATCTACATTGGGGGAGGACGTCTTGATGATGGTCTCCCTGGCAGAGCGGGTATGTTCCAGCACCTGATAGGTTCCCAGGTCTACGGTTTCCACCTCAATGCCCAGTCCGGAGGTCGCATTCGCCTGGGGATCTGCATCAATAAGTAACACTTTTTTTTCCAGTACACCCAGGGAGGCAGCCAGGTTCACCGTGGTAGTAGTTTTACCTACTCCTCCTTTTTGGTTCGCAATAGCAATGATTTTGCCCATCGTCATAGTAAGTTAGGGGTTAAAAATACAATTATTTGAGGAGGGAGAAAATGTATTTTGTTAACAGGAAGTGAATAACTTAGGGATATCAGACACGGTGAGTTCAGTACCCTGTTCTATTAAAAAAATGCTGTGATTTTCAGTCGAGAAGGATCTCGAGGATCTGTATGGCAGCATCGCTGATACGCGTTCCAGGACCAAAAACAGCTACGGCCCCTGAGTCAAACAGGAACTGGTAATCCTGTTTGGGGATGACCCCGCCCACGATCACCATGATATCACTTCTGCCGTATTCCCTGAGGGCTTCTATGACCTGGGGCACCAGGGTCTTGTGTCCGCCAGCCAGGGAGGAAACGCCTAAAATATGGACGTCATTTTCCACAGCCTGTTTGGCCGCTTCTGCAGGTGTCTGGAACAAGGGGCCAATATCCACATCAAAACCGAGGTCGGCATACCCTGTTGCAACCACCTTGGCTCCGCGATCGTGCCCGTCCTGACCCATTTTCGCGATCATGATCCGGGGTCTCCGTCCGTCCTGGGCGGCAAAGGCATCTGCCATAGCACGGGCCTTCTGGAAATTCTCATCGTCCTTAATCTCTTTGGAATACACGCCTGAAAAGGTCTGGATTTTTGCGTTATACCTTTGGTAAACGGATTCAAGGGCGCTGCTGATCTCTCCCAGGGTAGCCCTTTCTCTTGCCGCTTCCACGGCTAAAGCTAACAAATTATGGGCATTTTCTCCCTGAGAACCTTTTGCTTTGACACGGGCTGCCTCAGTGAGTTTGTCCAGGGCTTTGGACGCCGCCTGAGCATCCCTTCCGCTCTTTACCTCATTCAGCCTTTCGATCTGTTGCTTCCTCACCTTGGCGTTGTCCACTTCCAGGATCTGCAGCATTTCCTCCTCCTCGAGCCTGTAATTGTTTACGCCTACAATGATATCCTGCCCGCTGTCTATTCGTGCCTGTTTCTTGGCAGCAGCTTCCTCTATCCTCAACTTGGGTATCCCGGCTTCAATAGCTTTGGTCATGCCGCCCAGATCCTCCACTTCCTCGATCAGTTTCCAGGCCTTTTTGGCCAGTGCGTCCGTGAGATATTCCACGTAATAGGAACCTGCCCAGGGGTCGACGGTCCGTGTGATCCCGGTCTCCTCCTGCAGGTAGATCTGGGTGTTCCTGGCAATCCTTGCAGAAAAATCGGTTGGGAGGGCAATGGCCTCGTCCAGGGCATTTGTGTGCAGGCTCTGGGTGCCCCCAAATGCAGCGGCAGCGGCCTCCACCGTGGTGCGGGCCACATTGTTGAAGGGATCCTGTTCGGTAAGGCTCCAGCCGCTGGTCTGGCAATGAGTCCTTAAGGCCAGGGACTTAGAATTTTTAGGATTGAACTGGCTCACCAGTTTTGCCCAGAGCATGCGTCCTGCCCGCAATTTGGCAATCTCCATAAAATGGTTCATCCCTATGGCCCAGAAAAAAGACAGCCTGGGGGCAAAGGCATCGATGTCGAGTCCTGCTTTCAGACCGGTCCGTATGTATTCGAGTCCGTCTGCCAGTGTATAGGCCAGTTCAATATCAGCTGTAGCTCCGGCTTCGTGCATGTGGTATCCTGAGATACTGATACTGTTGAACCGCGGCATGTATTTGCTCGTATATTCAAAGATATCCGCCACGATCTGCATGGAAGGCCCGGGCGGGTAGATATAGGTATTGCGGACCATAAATTCCTTGAGGATGTCGTTCTGAATGGTGCCCGCGAGTTGCTCCGGCGATACTCCCTGCTCTTCTGCCGCAACGATATAGAAGGCCATGATCGGAAGCACAGCCCCGTTCATGGTCATGGATACCGACATCCGGTCGAGGGGAATACCGTCGAACAGGATCTTCATGTCTTCCACGCTGTCAATAGCCACTCCTGCCTTCCCAACGTCCCCCTGAACCCGCTCGTGATCACTGTCATACCCCCGGTGCGTTGGGAGGTCGAAGGCCACCGAAAGTCCCTTCTGACCTGCCGCCAGGTTTCTTCGGTAAAAGGCATTGCTCTCCTCGGCAGTGGAAAATCCGGCATATTGCCTGATCGTCCAGGGCCTCTGCACGTACATGGTGGGGTAGGGACCTCTAAGAAAAGGCGGGATCCCTGCCGCGTAATCCAGGTGCTCCAGACGGGAGGTGTCTTCCTCGCTAAACCGGGGTGGAACGTCTATCCCTTCGGCAAAACGGGTGGTGTTACCGGGCTTGCCTGTATTCCCGGTACTACCCGTAAGTTTGATATGTTGCAAGTCTTTCCTACTCATGTTCCAGTCTTTTTCTCTCCAGGCCTTCAGCCAGCCTTTTTTCCAAAATGGGTTCCACCAGGGTCTTCTCTGATCGCTTTTGCCCGAAAGGTGAGATCTCCAGTTCTCCTTTCATCCTGTCATCCGGGTTTTTAAAGGCGTTGGACCCGACCAGGATCAGTTCACCCTTATCAAATTGCTCCTGTTCCACAGCAGCCTGTTCCCGGATCTTTTTCTGTATGGTGTGTTTTTTCAGGGATGAGAGGAAGCCTCCTGAAGCCTCTATTTGCCTGAAGAGGGCGAGGGCCTTTTCGGCCAGATGCTGAGTCAGGGATTCTATGTAGTAGGCCCCGTCTGCCGGGTTGGAGACCGCACCCAGGTAACTCTCATTTTTCAGGACCAGCAACTGGTTCCTCCCCATGCGTTCCCCAAATTCGTTTTCCTTGTGATAAAGGGCGTCATAGGGCAGATTCAGAACCGTATCTGCACCCCCATTCACAGCTGCCATGCATTCCATGGTCGTCCTCAGCATGTTCGCATTGTACTCGTAAAGGGTTTTGTTCCTCCTTGTGGGCTGGGCCGTGATATGGCAAGTCGCGGGAGCCCCGAACTCTTTGGCCAAAGTTGCCCAGAGCAGGCGCATGGCCCGCAATTTGGCAATCTCGAAAAAATAGTTGGAATCCACAG
The DNA here is from genome assembly GCF_041567615.1 of Muriicola sp. Classification (GTDB taxonomy): domain Bacteria; phylum Bacteroidota; class Bacteroidia; order Flavobacteriales; family Flavobacteriaceae; genus Muriicola. The sequence goes on along the minus strand of NZ_JBFGBM010000017.1, from coordinate 16,669 downwards.
CCATCCTGAATTCGGGTTCCGGAAAGGAGACCTTCTTTGCACGCGATTCCGCAAATTGGAAGTACTCGCAAGCATGGGCCAGGGTGTATGCCAGTTGTTGAATCCGGTTAGCACCGGCATTCTGGTAGAGGGCTCCGTCGACGGATAGGGTATGCATTCCCTCCAGGTTTATGATCATTTCAAAAAAACTGTTGAGGTCCTCCTTCATAGATCGGTACCAGTTGCCGGTTCGAGCGAGATGGCCGATGACATCCCTATGCAGGAAAACAGAACCTCTGATACTCCTATCGAGGGAATTGAGTTGTTCTGTGATCTGAGGTGTAAAGGTGTGTAAATCCAAGTGTACGGGATTCACACCGAGATCGATTCCTTCCAGCAATGTATTCAGATCGAGCTCTTTTTCTGAAACAATAAACAGGCTCTCTGCCCCTCTTTCCAGGGCTTTTTTTGCCTTACCACGGATAGTACGGGCATCCCCTTCGGTTATTACCTGTCCGATCTTCCATCCATCAGGGGTTTTAACCTGGGCAGAGGGCCGGCCCTCCAGGTCTTCGGCACTGTAAAAGGGTTTCACTTTGATCTGATCGGGACTGTCCCATACCAGGAGTTCATTGTAATCCTTTCCCTTCAACCCTGCCTGTATCTGCTGTTTCCACTGCTTGGCAGTCACGGGAGGGAAATCGTAAAAACGGGTCTTACTCGTCATCCTCTTTGTTTTTCAGGCTATCCTCATATTCGATGAGGTAAATCTCCTCATCTTTTTTCTTCAGATAGTATTTTTCCCTCGCAAATTTTTCCAATTCCTGAGGGTCTGACAACTTTTCCAATGTTATCCTATCTTTCTCGATCTCGCTTTTGAGGAATTCCTTTTGTTTTTCGAGGTCGTCTATCTGTTTTTGAAGCTCCCGATGGATTAGCAGGGAATTCGTGTCGAAAAAGACCATCCAGATCACAAAAGCAGTCAGCACCACCACGTAGAGATTGGTGGCGATGGAAAACCATTTCTTTTTTCGGAGGTCTTTAAATCCCATATCCCGTCAGTGTAATTTATCATTGATGATGGTCCGCACAATATCCACTGCCACCGTGTTGTACGTGTTGTTGGGGATGATGATGTCTGCATATTCCTTGGTCGGTTCTATGAACTGGTCGTGCATGGGTTTTAAGGTGGTCTGGTACCTGCTCAGCACCTCTTCCAGGTCGCGTCCCCTTTCATTGATGTCTCTCTTGAGCCTGCGGATCAGCCTTTCATCAGAATCGGCATGTACGTAGATCTTGATGTCGAACATCTTGCGGATCTCCGGATGCGTCAGGATGAGAATACCCTCCACGATCATCACCTTCCTGGGATGGGTCACGATGACATCGCCTGTCCTGTTGTGTTTGGGAAAGGAATAAACGGGCTGGTCGATCGGCTTGCCCTTCCTTAACAGGCTCAAATGTTTGCCGAGCAGGTCGAAGTCGATCGCTCTGGGATGGTCAAAATTGATCTTTGTCCTCTCCTCGTATGAGAGATGAGAGAGGTCATTGTAATAGGAATCCTGGGAGATCACCCCCACTTCTTCCTCAGGAATCTCATTGATGATCTGATTGACGACCGTGGTCTTTCCGCATCCCGTACCTCCGGCAATCCCTATAATGAGCATGCAGTTTACTTTTTGTTCAAAAATAAGGGTTTTCGCCTACACTTCTCATCTCACAAGGGAAGGATTTTGCCCGGCCGTAATCTCTTACGCGGTTCTCGGCAGGATTACCTGAGATGCCCCCCACAGAGAGCAAAGGCTATCTTTTAAAACGCTCAATAATTGCCCCAGTGCAGCCTCTGAAATTACAAGGAGAAATAAATTTTCCGCCCTTTTTTATTTTGTATATCTTGCCTGAGCTACATCGAAATAAGAACTTCCACCCTATGTCTAAACCGTATAAAGTCACCGTAAACGGGACCTATGAATACGAATTATCAGAAGGGGATCTCGCATCCCTGGACATCCTGAAAACCTCCGGATCAGGCTTTCATGTGCTCAAGGACAATATCCCTTTTCCTGTTGAAGTGATCTCGGGCGACTTTAACAACAAGATCTATAAAATAAAGGTTCGGAATGATGTTTATGAAGTCGGCCTTCAGAACGAACTCGACCAGCAGATCGCCCGGATGGGATTCTCCCTGGGATCGGCAAAAAATATCACCTCGATTACCGCTCCCATGCCAGGGCTCATCCTGGAGATCAAGGCCAGGGAAGGAGAGGAGGTAAAGGAGGATTCCCCTCTGCTGATCCTGGAGGCTATGAAGATGGAGAATGTGATCACCTCCCCCAGGGAAGGGATCATCAAAAGTATATCGGTAAGGGTTGGGGAGACGGTAGATAAGAAACAACTGCTGATCACCTATGCTTAAAGCATTGACACTATTATGAAAAAGATACTGGTAGCCAACAGGGGTGAAATCGCCATCAGGGTCATGAAGACCGCAAGGAAAATGGGCATCAAGACCCTTGCCGTATATTCTACGGCCGACCGGCATGCGCCCCATGTCAAATTTGCGGACGAGGCCGTGTGCATAGGAGAAGCCCCTTCCAGGGAATCCTACCTCAATGGGAAGAAGATCATACAGGAGGCTACCCGACTCGGAGCAGACGCCATTCATCCAGGATACGGTTTCCTCAGTGAAAACGCGGCCTTTGCAAAGGCTGTGACCGACAGCGGGATTATCTTTATCGGTCCCCGACCGAAAGCCATTGAGATGATGGGAAGCAAACTTGCGGCAAAAGAAGCTGTCAAGAAGTACGACATCCCCATGGTTCCCGGAGTGGATGAGGCCATTGCTGATGTGGATAAAGCCAAAGCGATTGCGAGGGAGATCGGTTTTCCCATCCTTATCAAGGCTTCTGCCGGGGGAGGAGGAAAAGGTATGAGGATCGTGGAGAAGGAGAAAGACCTGGAGTCCCAGATGGAAAGAGCCATATCCGAAGCCACTTCAGCCTTTGGCGACGGATCTGTTTTTATAGAAAAATACGTGAGTTCACCCCGGCATATCGAAATACAGATCATGGCAGATGCCCATGGGAATATCCTGTATTTCTTTGAGAGGGAATGCAGCATACAGCGACGTCACCAGAAAGTAGTGGAGGAGGCTCCCTCGGCCATCCTGACCCCCGAACTCAGAAAGGAAATGGGCATAGCCGCCACCAAAGTAGCCCGCTCCTGCGACTACCTGGGGGCCGGTACGGTGGAATTCCTGATGGACGCTGACCATAACTTCTACTTCCTGGAAATGAATACCCGGCTGCAAGTAGAGCACCCCGTAACGGAACTGATTACGGGGGTAGACCTTGTAGAGCTGCAGATCCGTGTGGCCAGGGGGGAGGAACTGACCCTGAAACAGGAGGACCTGGTTATCAAGGGTCATGCATTGGAACTCCGGGTATATGCCGAGGATCCACTGAACAGTTTTTTACCCAGCGTGGGAATCCTCGAGCGGTACAGAGTACCTTCGGGAGACGGGATTAGGGTCGACAACGGGTTTGAGGAAGGCATGGAGATCCCTATCTATTACGATCCTATGCTGGCCAAACTCTGCACCTATGGAAAGAGCAGGCAGGAAGCTATACAGCTTATGATCGAGGCTATTGACCGCTATGTGGTAGAGGGGGTACAGACCACCCTGCCTTTTGGTCGGTTCGTCTGTGAGCACGAAGCCTTCAGGTCTGGTGAATTCGACACCCATTTCGTCAAGAACTATTACTCTCCGGAGGTGTTGCTACAGAAAGCCGAGGAAGAGGCAGGTATCGCAGCGAGGATCGCATTGAAACAGTACCTGGAAGATCAGAATTTATTAAGGTTACCAACGTCATAAAAGATGAGCTCGAATATTGACAAGCTGAATGAACGCATTGCCCAGGCCAAACTGGGAGGGGGACAAAAACGCATAGAAAAACAGCACGAGAAAAAGAAGCTGACAGCCCGTGAACGCATAGAGTACCTGCTCGATGAAGGATCCTTTGAGGAAATGGGCATTCTGGTGACGCACAGGACCACCGATTTCGGAATGGATAAGGAGGTCTATTACGGAGACGGGGTGGTTACCGGGTACGGCACCATCCACGGGCGCCTGGTTTATGTTTATGCCCAGGATTTTACGGTCTTTGGCGGGGCACTCTCCGAGACCCATGCTGAGAAGATCTGCAAGATCATGGACCTGGCCATGAATGTGGGAGCACCTGTCATAGGGCTCAACGATTCAGGTGGAGCGAGGATACAGGAAGGGGTGAGGTCACTGGGAGGATATGCAGACATCTTTTACCGCAATGTGAAGGCATCCGGGGTTATCCCTCAGCTCTCGGCTATCATGGGCCCCTGTGCCGGTGGAGCGGTCTATTCCCCTGCCATTACCGATTTTACCCTGATGGTGGAGGGCACGAGTTATATGTTTGTGACCGGGCCCAACGTTGTGAGGACCGTGACGAATGAAGAGGTCACTTCGGAGGAACTGGGCGGGGCCAGTGCCCATGCTGTCAAGTCGGGCGTAGCCCACAAGACATCCGCCAATGACGTGGAATGCCTGGAAGACCTGAAGAGCCTTTTGAGCTACCTGCCCCAGAGTCATAAAGAAAAGCCCAAGGATATGCCCTTTAAAATTGGGGATGAGTTCAGGGATGTGTTGGAGAAGATCGTGCCGGATAGTCCTAACAAACCCTATGACATGCACGAAGTGATCAGGGGGATTATAGATGAGGAGACCTTTTACGAGATCCATAAGGATTACGCAGAGAATATAATTGTTGGCTTTGCGCGACTCGGGGGCAGGAGTGTTGGGATCGTAGCCAATCAACCCATGTTCCTAGCCGGGGTCCTGGACGTGAACAGCTCGCGAAAGGCCGCCCGATTCACCCGTTTCTGCGACAGCTTCAACATCCCGCTACTCGTCCTGGTAGACGTACCGGGCTTCCTTCCGGGGACTGACCAGGAATGGAACGGCATCATCGTTCACGGAGCCAAGTTGCTCTACGCCTTGAGCGAGGCCACCGTGCCCAAGGTGACGGTCATTACCCGAAAGGCGTATGGAGGAGCCTACGACGTTATGAACTCCAAGCATATCGGGGCTGACTTTAATTACGCCTGGCCTACTGCTGAGATCGCTGTTATGGGGGCCAAGGGGGCCAGTGAGATCATTTTCAGGAAGGAGATCAGTGAGGCAGAGGATCCTGAAAAGAAGTTAGCCGAGAAAGAAGCCGCATATGCCGAAAAATTTGCCAATCCCTTCAGGGCGGCCGGAAGGGGATTCATTGACGAGGTGATCCAACCCCGTGAAACCCGGAGAAAACTCATCAAAGCTTTCGGTATGCTGGAAAAAAAGGACGTGTCCATGCCTCCCAAGAAACACGGAAATATTCCCCTGTAAGCCAGTTTTAAGGAAGGTGTCAGCTCGGGAGATAGACCACCCCGGAAGAAGAGTCACGTCGGGCACCGGTGACGGAACTCAGAACGTTGATCTCCTGTTCTATCCTAAGTACACCCATAAAGGCAAAGACCAGGGCCTCCTTGAACTCTATCAACTGACGTGATGGGATTTCCAGGCTGATATCATCCCCGACCTTCTCCTGCAGTACTTCCGTGAGATAGGTGTTCAATGCACCGCCTCCGGTTACAAGGAGTGTTTTCTTCCCTTTGGGACTGAGTTTTCTCACTACCTGACCAATCTGCCCGCAAATGTGGTGCACAGCCGTATGCAACAGGGATTCCATCGGGGCCTCTGTCGCGTCTACGAGGGGGGCCACCTCTGTCGTGAACCACTCGTAACCCGTAGATTTGGGATAGGGTTTCCTGTAATACGCCAGATTGTCGAGTGATTTGAGGAGGGAAGGGATTATCTCGCCTTTCCGTGCCCTTTCCCCACCTTTGTCGTACGGGATGTCTTCTTTGGAGGTAATATGATTCAGTAACATGTTGGCCACTCCTATATCAAAAGCGATCCTTTTCCCATCACGGTGGAAAGAAATATTGCTGATCCCACCCAGGTTGAGGCAAAAATCGTAGGACGCAAAGAGAAAATGATCTCCTACAGGCACCAGGGGAGCTCCCTGCCCGCCCAGGGCCACATCGTTGGTGCGGAAATCGCATACCGTCCGGATCCCGCTGGCATTAGCCAGGTGCTGTCCGGAACCTAACTGGAAGGTCATGCCGTTCTCAGGTTGATGGTGTACGGTATGTCCATGGCTGGAAATAAAGTCGACCTCCAGGCCTTCCTCTTCTTTGAACAGCCTGGATTGTTCCCCCAGCCAGGTGCCATAGTCATTATGCAGGCGGAACAATTGGTCTGCCGGCAGCTCAATGGCCGATTTTAGTTTTTCATATCTCTTTTTGTCATAACAGATGCTGCGGGTGGCCCTGATCTCATATTCCCATCGCGTCAGGTTTTTCCGGATATGGCAATAGGCAAGGTCCAGGGCATCCAGGGAAGTACCCGACATCAGGCCGATGACTTTATACGTCTTCATAGGAATGAGTTATAATGAAACGGGCAGAACTCCCGTCGCCTCAAAATGACCCAGAAAATGCTGGGCGGCAACCTCTTCGAAACCTTGCAGATCCTGATAGGCAATGACGATCGTCCGAATCTTCTCCAGGGGCAAATGATTCAAAAAATAAGGGTTGCCGAACAAATATACGATCACTTCGTAATTTTCTATGAGTTGATGGATCAATTCCATGGTTTGATCCTGAAGTCCGAACAGTCCCTGAGGCTTGGCCCTGGGGAGGTAGACCGAAAGCAGGACCCGGGAGGTCTTCCCGATCCGTTCTTTCAGATTGGGATAGTCTGTACTATCCTTGAAAATCAGGGAATCTTCTTTTTTCAGGCCTAATTTCCTGTGGAATTCCCTTCCTTTGTTGTTGCCTATGGAAAGGGCGATATATCCTTTTTCACGGAATTCCTTAAAAGTTTCCTGTTCGCCTTTGAAAAGGGTCAGGCTGTTTCTCGCTACCATTTTATTGTAGGCATGAGGTTTGCTCAGCCCGGATTCAAGGGTTCCATTCATTTGAAAGGCCCTTTCCTTGAGCTCCCAAATTCGTTTAAAACTCAGTTCAATCCTCTCCGGGGTTGCCTGTTCCAGTATCTTTTCAATGCCCTCTTCCGGGTGTTCTGTAAAGCAAAGTACGTCCGTACCCGCATCAAAGGCCGTCCATTCCAACGTACCTTTTTCAGGAAAAGCCCTGGACACACTGTGCATATTCAGGGCATCCGAGACCACCGCCCCCTGGTAATCCAGGGTCTTTCTCAACAGGCCGTCAATGATCTCTTTGGAAACGGACGCGGACACGGAACTGCCGTGGGTGATAGCCGGTACCGAGATGTGTCCCACCATGACCGCATCTACCCCATTCCTGATGAGGGCCCGGAAGGGGACGAGTTCCTCCGTCATGAGCTCTTGTGCCGACTTTTCAATAACAGGCAGGGTCAGGTGGGAGTCGGTCGCGGTATCGCCGTGCCCCGGAAAGTGTTTGGCACAGCTGAGGATCCCGGCATCCTGCAGGCCCCTGGAAAAGGCGGTAGCATTCATGCTGACCTTTTCCTTATTCCCCCCGAAGGAACGGTATCCTATGACCGGGTTGTCCGGGTTGTTGTTGATATCCGCCACCGGGGCAAAATTCCAGTGGATTCCTGCTACCCGGCAATCCCGTCCTATATTTTTAGCGATCTCATAGACGAGGAAGGGATCGTCAGCAGCACCCAGGGTCATGGCGTAGGGGTACTGGGGGGTTTCCTCAATTCGCATGGCCAGGCCCCATTCTGCGTCTATACTGATCAACAGGGGGTGAGCGGCGGCTTTTTGATACCTGCGGATGAGCGTTTTCAGCAGGTCAAAGCTCTTTTCGTTGTAGACCACTTTTTTCTTGCCTTCAAAATTCGTCGCGGCACTCGCCCTGCTGTGAAAAAAGCAGATCCCTCCCACGGCACCCTTCCGGATCAGGGATTCCAGGTTCCTGATCTCCTCCTCTGAATCATTGATAAAGGCCGCTGGCATAAAACACTGCCCCACTTTTTCCCTGAGGGTAAGAAGCTGGGTGGCCTCTATATAGGGGAGAATAGGCCTGTCAGGAGACTCTTTTCTTTCCATAATCCGGGGGGTATTGTATGTATTTCAATAAAAGGAGGGAAGGGAGAGCAGCCAGGACGACCCATATAAAGAAACCGTCGTATCCCAGCCATTCCTGCATGTACCCGCTGACCAGACCGGGCACCATCATTCCCAGGGCCATAAAGCCGGTCGCGATGGCGTAATGAGAGGTCTTGGAGATCCCTTCGGCCAGGTAAATGAGATAAACCATAAACCCGGCGATCGCAAAACCATAGCCAAATTGTTCAAGAACCACGGTCGTAATGACGGCAGCCAGGTGGTCCGTTCCCGTGATGGCCAGGAGGGCGTAGAAGGCATTGGGTATATTAAGGGTGAGTACCATGGGGAAGAACCAGCGCTTTAAGCCGTGCCTGGAGATGAGTACTCCCCCCAGGATTCCTCCTGCGGTAAGCATGATCACTCCTATGGTGCCGTAAATCGTCCCAACTTCGGCCGTACTGTAACCGAGTCCGCCCGCTTCAGGCCCATCCAACAGGAACGGTGCCGCCATTTTGACCAGCTGGGATTCTCCAAGCCGGAAAAACAGAATAAATGCAAGGGCCGTCCCTATACCTGATTTTTTGAAGAAGGAAGAGAAGACTTCCCAGAAACTTCCGGGTTTATCCAGGACGATGGATACAGAAGTTTCGTATTTGGGGCAGAGCAGGGCATTGGTAAGGGTGAGCAGCAGCATCAGGGCAGCGGTGACGATCATGGTAAGGGACCAGGCCTTGTCACTTTGGCCGTAGTGGTTTTCAAGAAATCCCGCCAGTATCACCAGCAGGCCCTGTCCGGTTACCATGGACAGCCTGTAAAAGGTACTCCTGACACCAACGAAAAAGGACTGTTTCTCCTCGGTCAGTCCGATCATATAATATCCATCTGAGGCAATATCATTGGTTGCTGAAGCAAAAGAGGCCATCCAGAAACAGGCGAGGGTGGTCACGAAAAAGATATTGGTGGGCAGGAAAAGACCAATGGCCAGGAAAGACAGGGCAATCAGTAATTGCATGCCTAGGAACCAGTTGCGTTTGGTGCCGATCAGTTCCAGGAACGGACTCCACAAGGGTTTGATCACCCAGGGCAGGTAGAGCCAACTCGTGTACAGCCCTATATCGGCATTGCTGATCCCCAGCTTTTTGTACATGATCACGGAGACGGTGACCACCATCACATAAGGCAAACCCTGAGTAAAATAAAGTGTTGGGATCCAGGCCCAGGCCCGTTTATTCTTTTGTATCATGCCGGTAAATCCGTTCTAAAAGTAAGCAAATTACCCAGTAAAGAAAGTTCCCGACCTGAAATTGATGACAGATCGGGAACTATGCTAAGTCTTATCCTTATTACATGAAATGATAACGGACAAATCCTTCCATGGCTTCGTATTCTGCCATTCCCAGGGCATTGTATTTCCTGGCGGTTTCCTTGTTCCGCTGTTCGGCCCTTTGCCAGAATTCCCTCTCGTCATTTCCGGGGAACATGGCGCTGTCCTTTTGGGACTGGTGCTTGAAGATGGCGTTCTTTTTTCGCTGCATATCGGCCGGACCTATGGGGATGGCCATTTCCATGTCGGCGATGTCCCATTCCTGCCACGCTCCACGGTACAGCCAGACGTAACAGTCTTTGATCCAGGAGGCTTTCTCTTTCACCAGTCGGTCAAGGGCGCGGTAGATGACGTTCAGACAGACCCTGTGCGTGCCGTGAGGATCAGAAAGGTCTCCCGCAGCAAAGATCTGATGGGGCTTTATCCGCTGAAGCAGGTCATAGGTTTGCTGGATATCTGCTTCGGAATAAGGTTTTTTCTTCACCGTACCGGTCTCGTAAAAGGGGAGGTTCTGGAAGTGGGCATTTTCTTCTTTGACCCCGCAGTAACGGCAGGCAGCGAGAGCTTCGCCTTTTCGGATCAGGCCCTTGAGTTGCTGTATCAATGGGCTGTCTACCTGTCCCGGGGTTTTCTTGTCGAGAAAATCCCGTACTTCCACCACCTGCTGCTGCAATTCCTTGTCGTCTTTCTGGATATCCCTGGCGAAGTCGAGGAACCTGATCACTTCATCGTCGAAGACGGCGATATTCCCCGAGGTCTGGTAGGCCACATGAACCTCATGCCCCTGGTCTACAAGTCGGAGAAGGGTACCGCCCATGGAGATGACGTCATCATCAGGGTGTGGGCTGAAGATAAGGGAGGTTTTGGGATAGGGATCCTTCCTTTCCGGTCTTTTGCTGTCGTCTGCATTGGGTTTACCGCCCGGCCATCCGGTTATGGTACGCTGCAGCTGGTTAAAGACGATGAGGTTGATGTGTTCGGCAGAACCGATCTCGGCGATGAGGTTACCCATTCCGTGTTCGTTGTAATCCTCATTGGTAAGCTTGAGGATGGCTTTATTTAATTTTTCGGACAGCCAGATGGCCGCTTTTTTGATGAGGCCGTCATGCCACTGGCATTCACTGACCAGCCAGGGGGTCGCCACGCGAGTCAGGGCAGATGCCGCAGCTTCATCCAAAATAAAGTCACAGTTCTTATGGTGCTGGAGGAAGGTGGCCGGGACGGATTCCTTGATCGGGCCTTCCACGGCTTTAGCAATGACCTCCGATTTTCCTTCACCCCAGGCCATCAGGATGATGCGCTTGGCAGAAAGGATGGTCCCGACCCCCATGGTGATGGCGCGTTTCGGTACATTCTCCAGTCCGAAAAAGTCGCTGGCAGCGTCCAGTTTAGTAACCCTGTCGAGTCGTACAAGCCTGGTCTTGCTCACCAGGGTAGAACCGGGTTCGTTAAATCCGATGTGGCCGGTCCGGCCGATCCCGAGTACCTGAATGTCAATACCACCGACTTTCAGAATCTTTTGTTCGTAGGCCTGGCAGTACTCACGAACATCCTCTTTTTCCAGGGATCCGTCCGGGATATGGATGTTCTCCTTGCGGATATCGATGTGGTCAAAGAGGTGTTCCCTCATGAACCTCACATAGCTGTGGATGGAATCGGGTTGCATGGGGAAGTATTCATCGAGATTGAAGGTGATGACATTCTTAAAACTCAGACCTTCTTCCTTGTGAAATTTCACCAGGTACTCGTAGACCTTGGTGGGTGTAGACCCGGTCGCCAGACCCAGTACGACCTTCTTGCCGCTCTTTTGCCGCTGCCGGATCAGGTCGGCTATCTCGTTAGCGACGTAAAACGATGCTTCGTCAGAATTGTCGTGGATCTTCGTTCTGATCCTTTCAAACTTTCTGGACTCGTCGTCTGTGGGGAAGGCTCCGGTTTCAGAAGCCAGGGGGGAGGTGATCATAGTATACGTTGTTAGATTAACCGGACAAAAATAAGCAATAAAATTTAATATTGCAGTATTTTGCAAGAAAAATTGCAATAGTATGCATTAAAATATGTAAATTAGCAGTCAAGACTAGATAAAACGGCAAAATACCGAATAAGAAATCTGTAAAAGAATGCATTCATGTTAAAGGAAGAGCGACAGCAGCTAATTATAAATGAAGTTGACCTGCACAACCGTGTTTTGCTCACAGATCTGGCTGAAAAACTGGAGGTCTCCGTAGATACCGTAAGAAGAGATGTCAAGGAACTCGATGCCGGCAGTAAATTGAGGAAGGTCCACGGGGGAGCTGTCTCCCTGGGATATACTCATACCGCGGCCCGAAGTTCCAACGTTTATGCCCTGAACGAGAAAATGGTTATAGCCGAAAAGGCTGTAAGCATGCTTAAGGAAGGGGCTGTGATCTTTATTGACGGGGGAACCACCTGTCTGGAGATGGCCCGGATGATCCCTCCTAAATTAAAACTGACCTGTTTTACCTTCAGTCTCCCTGTAGCCCTGCAACTGGCCGGACTGCCCCATGTAGATCTGATTTTCATAGGGGGGAGGATCTCCCCTGAATCCATGATCTCCAACGGTGCCTATACCATTCAGCGTCTCGCTGAAGTGAGGTTCGACTATGCCTTTCTCGGTACGGGATATGTCGATGCCCTTCACGGGCTTACGGAATTCGACTGGGATGTGGTGCAGCTGAAGAAGGCTGTGATACGCGCTTCCAAAAAAGCTGTACTTTTGTGTATCTCGGAAAAACTGAATTCCCAGCATCGTTTTAAGACCTGCGATATCCACGAGATCAATACGATGATCACGGAATTATCCCCCGAGAATAACCTGTTGAACCTCTTTAGAAACCAGGACCTTCGCCTGTTGTAATTATGTCTGATTTTAAGAAGATCACCGAAGTGGATTCGGTCTATGACCGCCTCGAACACATGTCGACCTCAGAACTGCTGACCAATATTAATCAGGAAGACCAAAAAGTAGCGGCAAGTGTAGCCCTTGTCATCCCGAAGATTGAGCAGCTTGTTGAACAGCTGACTGAACGCTTTTTAAAAGGGGGAAGGTTGTTCTATATCGGGGCAGGAACCAGTGGCCGGCTCGGTATCCTCGATGCTTCGGAGATCCCACCCACCTTCGGATTGCCTCATGAACGGGTGATCGGACTCATTGCTGGGGGGGATTCGGCCATCAGGAAAGCCGTAGAATTTGCTGAGGACGACCGGGAACAGGCCTGGAAGGACCTGGAGGCCTTTGGGATCAACAACATGGACACGGTCGTGGGGATCGCCTCTTCGGGAACCACCCCCTATGTGATAGGCGGGGTTTCCACCGCCCGCAAGAATGGCCTGCTTACGGCCGGAATCACCAACAACCCGGGATCCCCACTCGCCCTGGAGGCAGAGATTCCTATCGAGATCCCTGTGGGGCCCGAATTCGTCACCGGAAGCACCCGTATGAAAGGGGGTACCTCACAGAAACTGGCCCTGAACATGATCTCCACAGCCCTGATGATCAGGATCGGCCGGGTTCGTGGGAATAAGATGGTCAATATGCAATTGAGCAACAACAAACTGGTGGATCGGGGTACGCGCTACCTGATGGACAGCCTGGGACTCGATTATAAAACGGCCACCGAAGTCCTCCAAAAGTACGGTTCCGTCAAAAAGGCTATGGACGAATACGGCAAATGACCGCTGCCTAGTTATCAGGCACTAATTTGTAGATTCCTTTGCCTTCCACAGCCACGTAGATATAACCATCAGGCCCCTGCCTGACGTTTCTGACGCGACCGACATTCTCCATCAGTTTCTCCCGGGAAACCACTTTTTCTCCTTCCATTTGCAGGCGTTCCAGGTACTGAAAGGAAAGTGAACCCACGAGAAGGTCTCCATTCCAGTCCGGATACAGGGGTGAGGTCACGAAGGTCATGCCACTGGGGGCTATGGAAGGGGTCCAGTAGTGAATGGGCTGTTCCATGCCTTCCATCTCGGTCTTGTCCGTGATGGGGGTCCCGCTGTAGTTGATCCCGTAAGTGATCACAGGCCAGCCATAATTGGCCCCTTTCTTCACGATATTGATCTCATCTCCGCCCCTGGGTCCGTGCTCGTGTATCCATATCTCACCGGTCACCGGATTTTTGACCATTCCCTGGGGATTGCGGTTGCCATAGGTATAAATCGCCCCTTTGGCTCCTGCCTCATTCACAAAAGGGTTGTCTGCAGGGATTGTGCCGTCGTCGTTTATACGGTATACCTTGCCTCCGTCCCGGGTGATGTCCTGGGGATTCACATCCCGGTCGCCCCTTTCGCCTATGGTGAAATACAGATAGCCATTGTCGTCAAATTCAAGCCTGGAACCAAAGTGCTGCCCCCGCGTGGTATTGGGGGTTGCTTTGTAGAGAATCTCCACGTCGGTCAGGGAATTACCTGTCAGCTTCGCCCTTGCCACGGCGGTGTTTCCCCCTTTGTCATCGCCTTCCGCAGAGGAGTAAGAGAGATAGATCCATCCGTTCTCCGCATAGCGAGGGTGTAATTCGATGTCGAGCAGGCCCCCCTGCCCTCGGTAATACACGGGAGGTACATTGGTGATCTGGGTTTTTTCACCATCCTTGAAGTGGATGATTTCCCCTGACTTTTCAGTGATCAGCATACTGCCATCAGGCAGGAAAACCAGCCCCCAGGGGATCTGGAGTCCATCGACCATCAATTCAGCAGAAAAGTTCGTTTCCTCGGGAGTTTTGATCCCGTTATCGGACTTTTGGGCACAGGAAATGACCGTCAGTACAACGAAAAAACAAGTGATGAGGATACTTTTTTGCATTCCGAGACGTTATTTAATTTAATAATAATGATGGCCTTAAGCCAAAGATAAAGAGAAAATTATAGAACGATAACTACGCTCTGAATATACTGATCCCAAATCAACATATTCTTGCCATAACCAGGATTAACCTATGCTCCCTAAAAAAATCAGGCATTTTTCGTATGCCTTGCTGTGGTTGGCACTTTTTGTAATAGGTACATCTGCCATCGCAAACCCCAGCGTGATAAAACTCGTCTCTTCCCTGGACGGGATATCCCTTTTTGAGGATATTTCCGGGGAATCTGAGGCGGTGGAGACTGTATCTGAATCAGTCGGGGCTCTGGACGCCTCAGAGGATTATTTTGCACCTGCAGCTCCTATGTTCACGACCATCATACAGGGGGCCAACGAGGAAGTTACCTGTCCTAATGACGGGAGCACCCTGGCTAAATTCTTTCTTTGCGGAACCAGTGATGTTCGAACCCTGTCCCTGAGTATATCAGGGTCGAGTTATGAATGGCAGAAACTCGATCCCAACCGATGTGCCGCTTCGGTTATCGAAGATTGCGCGAACACCAACAACACTTGTTATGACACGGTGGGTACGGGAGCTACCTATAACCTGTCAACCAGCGGGGAATTCAGGGTCAGAGTGGATGGAGGTCAGTATTACTATTTCAAATCTACTTTGAACCCCCTGAACCCCCAGCTGATCAAGGAAGACATCATTTGTGGCAATCCGGGCAGGGTGGAGATCACCAACGTGCCTGCGGGTTATGAATACAGCCTGAACACTCCGGCAGGACCCTATCAGGACACCCCTTATTTTGACATTACCGCCCCCGGCAGCTATATGGTCTACGTACGGCTGAAGAATGTTTCCAGCAGTTCCTGCGTATTTCCCTCCAATTCCGTTACTGTCCAGGATCTGAACATCAATGTGGATGTAACGGCTAACGACATCCTCTGTAGTGGTCAGTTGGGAAGCATTGACGTACAGGTCACCGGTGTCCCCGGTTTTTATACGTACCGACTCATCAAGAACTCAGTCACAGTAGATACATTCGGACCAGATGCAGCCAGCAGTTATACTTTCGCCAATGTGAGTCCGGGTACCTACAGTGTTAGGGTAGAGACGAACAAATGTAATGAGCTTATCACCCTGGATGTCAATTCAGACCCCATCGTCATCGGAAATGGGATCAGTCCGATAGCCGTCTCTGCCACTGCCAATGACAGTTTTGGGTGTGGAGCGGCCTCCGTCGATGTGACCATCAATACTTCAGGAGGCACACCCCCATACCGCTACAGCCTGGATGGAGGGGGCAGTTTCAGCGCGCCCTACGCCAGTACGGCCGTATTTACCGTTTCCTCTGCCGGTACGTATCCTATTTTGGTTGAGGATGCCAATGGTTGCCGCAGATCGGCCAGTGTTGATGTGGAAGACCTGCCTCCGCCGGTTTTCACAGTTACCACCCAGGATGCGAATTGCGGGGGAGCCAACGATGGGCGCATCACGGTGAACGTGACCAACGGGTACGGGTATAACCTGGAATTCAGCAACAATAACGGGACAAGTTACCAGGGCAGCAACGTCTTTAACGGCCTGGCACCAGGCAGTTATGACGTCATGATCCGTTACCAGCAGGGAAGTTTTGTTTGTACCACCCCAGCTACCGTTGAAACAGTAGGGACCCCATCCAACATCACGGCGACTGCCACGCCGGATAGTGCGCCCACCTGTTTAGACGAAAATGGAGGACAGATCACCATTTCAGGGGTGTCGGGAGGTACTTCTCCTTACGATTACAGCATAGGGGCCGGATTTAGTGCGACTACCGTATTTACCAACCTCGGGGTAGGCACCTACACCCCGCAGATCAGGGATGCCAATGGCTGTGTTCAGAGTCTTCCTCCCATCGTCTTTAATCCCCTCGATAAACCCACCGATATGGATTTTACCATATCGAGCATAGACTGTCTTACGAGTACAGCTTCTGTGACCGTAGCCGTAACAGATGGTACAGCACCCTTTGTATATGAGATCATCGCCCCGGCTGCCAGTGTGGTCAACAACGGGAATAATCCTGTGTTTACAGGGCTAGGTCTCGGGACGTACACATTCAGGGTAACAGATAATGAGGGCTGTTCTTATGACGAGGTCTTTGCGATCACGGACATCAGTTCGATCTCCGTACAGGCTCAGGCTACCAAGGTGGTCACCTGTGTGGGCGACAGCGATGGGGAAGGCCGATTTTTAGTCGATGGTTTTGCTACCACCTACAGTTATAGTATTGATGGAGGACCTTTGAATACAGGCGAGTCCAATGGGATCATTTCCCTGACCGGACTAAGCGCCGGAAGCTACGTGATCAACGTGACCGATGAAGACACCAACTGTACCGATACTGCCACCCTGGTCAT
>NZ_JBFGBM010000016.1:0-23132 GCF_041567615.1 Muriicola sp. | reverse complement strand
GGCACCGAGAAATGGTATGTCGAAGACGGTCTCCTGGTCTCCGAAAGCGGCCCCGACGCCCAGTATGGCTACCTGGCCACAAATGATCATTACAAGGACTTTGAGCTCAGCCTGGAATTCCTGCAGGAAGCCGACGGCAACAGTGGGGTCTTTGTCCGCTCCACTATTGAGGGGACCAAAGTAAGCGGCTGGCAGGTTGAGGTGGCTCCCAAGGGAAAACATACCGGAGGGGTTTACGAGTCCTACGGTCGCGGCTGGCTGGTGAAACCCGAGGCGGAAAAGGAGCTGGTGCTTAGAGAAGGACAGTGGAACACGCTCAAGATCCGTATGATGGGAGACCAGCTTACCTCCTGGCTCAATGGGGTGCAAATGGTCAGCATCAGTGATGAAGCCATCGGCAAGGGGGAAGGCTCCATCGCCCTCCAGATCCACGACGGTGGCGGGATCAAAGTAAAGTGGAGGAATATCAAGTTAATCGTCCCTGAATAGGGGCTTCACCTGCGTAATAAATAAGGCATATACGGGAAAGTGGTCACTGTATCCTCCTGTATATCTCCCAGAAGTAAAGCTTCGGAAGGGATAACCTTTAAACCTGCCTCTCTTTTGCGTTAAAAAGGCGGGATCGTGTATTCCGGCTTTCCAGAATCGCAGAGGATTTGACCCTGTGACGAGGTTCCCGCTCACGTAGATCTGGTCGAACAGACTCCAGCTATCTCTGTACGCCAGACTTCCCATGCCCTTTTTGAACAGAGCCGCCATGGGGTTGTAAAGATCGATTGCCTTTATACCATCTGAATCCTTCCTGACCCTCAGTACCTTTCTAAAGGCATAATCCGTGGGGTTGTCATTAAAATCTCCCATGGCAATAACCACAGGTTCAGGAGAGATAGCCCGTATCGAATCCAGGATCTCAAGGTTGAGCTCAGCCGCAGCAATTCTGTAAGGACGACTGCGCAGTTCACCTCCCCTGCGGGAAGGCCAGTGGTTTATAAGCACATAAACAGGAAGTCCGTCCAAATATCCGTGTACCACCAGCTGATCCCTGGTAAATTCCCTGAATCTCTCCTCGTTGCGGAGGAGCAGGGGATGCCACGTCATACTAACAGGCGAAAAGGAGGCCTTTCTGTACAAAAAGGCCACATCGATTCCCCTTTCGTCCGGACCGTCCCTGTGAATGATGCCGTAACCAAAGGTCCTGAGCAATTCATGAGAAACCAGGTCTGTTAAAACCCGGTGATTTTCTGCCTCGCAAACGCCCAGGATATCAGGGGGCCCATACCCGTATTTATCTCCTGTACTCCGGATGGCCTGAGCCAATCTCTCAATCTTTTCCTCGTATCGTGCTTTGTCCCATTGATAGAGGCCCCCGGGAGTAAAATCATCGTCCATGACCTTCGGATCGTCAAGGGTATCGAACAGGTTTTCGAGATTGTAAAAGGAAAACATCCTAACTCTGTAGGTAGCCTCCTGACCAGCACAAATTTGCGGGGGCATCCAAAAAAAGAAGAATGTAAGAACGTGCACCTTCAAATTCACAGACCTGACTTTAAATATTCGTCGGCAAGGTATCCCCCCAGGATGCAAGGGGATTGCAGCAGCCCCGGTTATTTTGGCAAGGCTAAAAGGAGGATTGCAATGAAGGAGATCGGCACGGGAAACGAATCAATAAATATTTCAAAAAGGTATTACCTCGTGATTTTGGCAGGGATCATAGCTTGGAATGGGATCGCGCAGGAAGTTTCGATAAAAGGGCGAGTCCTGGAATACCTGGATCGAAAGGGGCTGAAAGGAATTGAGGTAGAACTAGAGTCGGAAGGAGATCCGGTAAGGACTGATGATTCCGGGGACTTCCTCCTGATCAGTAAAAGTAAAGGATCCCAAAACCTCAGGATCTCGGCCCCTCAATACCAGACGCTGATCTTCCCATTGGTGATGGGATCGGAAGACATCAACCTGGGCCCTGTTTATCTCAAACGGGATCTCGAGACAGAAAAGACAGATAATCTGGTAACGCTTACCGAGACTGAACTGATCGATGAGGCGGGCGTTGAATCGAACTCAGGGTTTTTACAGGCCACCAGGGACGTCTTTCTCAATCGGGCTGCTTTTGATTTCGGGCAGGTCTTTTTCCGGGTCAGGGGTTACGATTCCCGCGAGGGAGCTATCCTGATCAATGGTATCCCCATGAACCGAAATTGGGACGGCAGGCCGCAGTGGAATAACTGGGGAGGTCTCAATGACGTCATGAGAAACCAGGAATTGAGTTACGGCCTGGAAGCATCTGACCACGCATTTGGCCGACCAATGGGCATTACCCTGATCGATACTTCTCCCTTCAGGGTAAGGCCCGGAATTAGGATCTCTGCAGCGGCCTCAAACCGCACTTACCGAAACCGACTGATGACTACGTATCATTCAGGAACGGGAAAAAAAGGGTTTAGCCATACGCTCTCCCTGTCCCGGCGCTGGGCTGAACAGGGTTACGTGACAGGAACACTTTATGATGCCTATTCCATCTTCCTGTCTTCCGGAGTTGCCCTGGGTCCGAACCATTTACTGGGACTTACGCTGATCAATGCCTACAACAGCCGTGGCCGTTCTGCAGGCCTGACTGATGAAGTTGCTGAACTCGCCGGTCCAAGATACAATCCGTACTGGGGTTTGCTCGACGGTGCACGGAGAACTTCCCGGATCCGGACGACCCATGAACCTTTGGTAATGCTGGATTACGACCATACGAAAAACGACTTCCGGTTCAGGATCGCAGCAGCCTTTCAAACCGGAAGTGCAGGCTTCTCTCGTATCGGATATTTTGATGCTCCTAATCCCGACCCCACTTATTACCGCTATTTACCGAGCTTTTACCTCAACAGTCCGATCGGGGCGAACTTCATCGGTGCTAATGAAGCCAGGTTGAGTTTCCTGAAAAATTCACAATGGCCCTGGTCTTCGCTCTATCAGGCCAACACATCACCCGCCCAAGATGGAAGAGCTGCCTATGTTTATTATGAGGACAGAAGGGAGGAAGATACCTTCTCGATAAATACTGTACTGAATTTACCTTTAGGCAAGAGCGTCCAAATAGATGCAGGTATTCTGATGCAGCAATCAGAAATATCCAATTTCTCGAGACTTAATGATCTGATGGGAGCAACCTACCTTTTGGATGAAGATACTTTTTCGAAGACGAGAAACGACCTGAATGGAGAGATCCAAAAACAGGAAGGGGAGATATTTGGCTATCACTATAAGATGGATGTTGAGCACCTGACAAGTTTTATACAAACCCGTTTCTTCTGGAAACAATGGGATTTTTATGTCGCTGGAGAATATGCTGAAAAGAGTTTCCAGAGAGACGGGTTTTTTTTGAATGAACGATACCCCGACGAGTCATTGGGGAAAAGTGAGCGCTTGAATTTTAGATCCTGGGGAATAAAATCGGGTCTTTCCTGT
This sequence comes from Muriicola sp., assembly GCF_041567615.1. Lineage (GTDB taxonomy): Bacteria > Bacteroidota > Bacteroidia > Flavobacteriales > Flavobacteriaceae > Muriicola. The sequence goes on along the minus strand of NZ_JBFGBM010000016.1, from coordinate 19,679 downwards.
GGAATCAGTTCCAGGCACTGGATCAAAGCGCATATATACAGCGGGAGAAGGCCACCTTTGTTAAAACACATGTTCGTAAATCCCAGGGAGAGTAACAGGGTCGTACCGGGTATTACAGGAGAATCCCTGTTTAGCTATGATATCAATTACCATCTCCGCTTAGACGGGCTTAAAGGTCGGGTATCCGCTTATTACACCAGATTCCAGCATCAGACCGAGGTGAACTTCTTCTATGTGGACTCCGGATTTGGATCTGATTTTGTTCAGGAAGTGGTCACAGGACTCGACCGGTTGCACAAGGGTCTCGAAATGGGATTGGAATACGAGATATCACCCGTTGTCAAGGCCACTGTGGTGGCATCTGTAGGAAGCCTTGAATACGCCAGTAATCCGGAACTGTCCATAAATTTTGACACTTCTGGTGCCGAAGGGGAGTTACGGCAATCCGAAGGGAGGATTGATCTGGGTCATACTTCCGTCAAGGGGTATAAGTTGCCCAGGGGCCCTCAAACGGCCTTGGCATTGGGGATCGAGTATAGGGATCCTTCCTACTGGTGGGTGGGAGTTACCGCCAATTACCTGGCAAATAATTACCGGGATATTTCCTTTATAAAGAGGACTCGCAGTTTTCTGATAGACCCCGATACGGGATCGGAATTTGACGATTTCGATGAAGAGATACATCAGTCTATGTTGATGCAGGAGCCGCTCCCCCCGGTGCACCTTCTCAATCTGACTGCCGGGAAATCCTGGCTGCACAAGGGAAGATATATCAGTGCCTTTCTCAGTGTGAACAACCTTTTTGATGAGGTGTTCAGATCAGGGGGATACGAACAAAGCAGGAACGGGACTTACGGACAAATGTTAAGGGACAACCTCAGTGGGTCTCCTTCCTTCGGACCCAAATACTGGTATGGGTTCGGCCGAACCTTTTTTTTGAACCTGGCAATCAGTTTTTAGGATGAACACAAAAAAGGTTCCGTCAAGGGAGTTCATCGTGTTTTTCCTTTTCCTTATGGGATGCCTGAGACAGGACGACCTGTCTGCTCCAGAAATGTACTGCGTTGATGAGTTGTCCCCGAATATCTCCCTGATGGAGGTCCTGGATTCTTTTGATGGAAGCACAAGGGAGATCCGGAATGACTGGGTCGTCGAGGCCTACGTCATCTCCTCAGACAAAAGCGGGAACTTCTACAATACCCTTCATCTCCAGGACAGACCTGCGGCTCCGCAGGTAGGGGTACAGGTGGAACTCGAATTGCGGAATTCCCACCTGTTCTATCCTGTTGGCCAAAAAGTATTATTGAAATTGAAAGGCCTTTTCATAGGAAGGTCCAAAGGCATCTTTAAACTGGGTAATGCCTATACTTCTTTTGGCAATGTACAGGTGGGCCGTATTCCCAAACACGCCATCGTTGATCATGTACTTAAAATGTGCGGACCTCCCCACGCCCTTATACCAACAAGGCTTTTCGTGCAGGATCTCATTGCACAACCGTCAAATACGCTGGTCGAGCTTAAGGAAATGGAATTTATGCTGGAATTGAAGGATTCGACCTATGCTCAAATAGAGGTCGAAACAGTTAGGACTATGCAGGATTGCGATGACCGCGAGATAGGCCTGCTCAACAGCGGGTATTCCGATTTTCAAAAGGAAACCTTGCCCACAGGTAAGGGTTCAATCACAGCCATATACTATCCCGAAGGCGGGAAGCCTCAATTGATGATAAGATCTCCTGAGGACCTGGACCTCCGTGGAGAACGATGTGAGGACCTGATCACAGAGTTTACCTCAGAATCCCTGATCATTTCTGAGCTTGCCGACCCGGACAATAACACTGCTGCCAGGTATGTGGAATTGCATTATTCGGGCTCGGAAACGCTTTCTCTAAACAGATGGAGGCTGGATCGCTATACCAATGACAATACAGAGAGAGGGTCTACCATAGACCTCTCTGCTCTTACACTTTTCCCGGGTCAGTTTCTTTTGATCGCCTCAGACGCAGCCGTCTTTGAACAGACTTACGGATTTGCCCCGGATTTACAGGGCGGAACGAACAGCCCGGCTGACTCCAATGGAGATGACAATCTGGTCCTGATAGATCCCTTTGGGTCTGTCATCGATATCTTCGGGGTGGTTGGGGAAGACGGATCGGGCACCAGTCATGAATTCGAGGATGGGAGGGCGTATCGAAAAGAGGGGATACAGCTTGGCAATCCCGTATTCGACCCATCAGAGTGGGAAGTCTTTAACGATACAGGCGGTTCCGGAACGACGAATCAGCCTCAGCAGGCTCCAGGGGATTTTACCCCAGGGTCAAGGGATTAAACCATTTTTATTGAAAGTGTACATGCATATTATACGGGTGCCTTATACGCGTATTTCAGCAAGGTCTCCATACGACAATATTCCAGTGCCTTTTCATGCGTGGCTTCCAGGATGACAGGGGGCGCTACCCCGGCCTTTTCGGCCTCGATCCAGCGGGATACGCACAAACACCACTGGTCACCCGGTTTAAGTCCGGGAAACTGCCACTCCGGAATGGGAGTGATCAGGTCATTTCCCCTGCTCCTTGAAAATTCCAGGAATTCACGGGTCACCCTGGCGCAGACCACATGGGTCCCGAGGTCTTCTTTCATGGTTTTGCAAAAGCCGTCCCTGAAGTATCCTGTCACCGGATCCTGGCAACAGGGTGATAAAGGCATCCCGAATACATTGAGTGGATTGTTTTCCATACGGCAAGATAACCCGAATTACACAATTTTCCCTGTCTGCATGATTTCCAGACGACATCCGTCAATAGAGGATTTCTATGATTGAAGGTGAATCCTCCCCGGCATTATTGTACCTTTAAACACTATAAAAACTGGCACTTATGACACAGGATTCTTTTTTTGATGCGATCAGGCAGGGGGATCTCGAAACGATAAGTTCCCTGGGGGAGAAGAACCCCGACCTTTACGGTTCCAGGGATTCAAGGGGTTCAACACCCCTCATCCTGGCGGCCTATTACAACCGTGAAGCTGCGGTAGATTACCTGCTCCAAAAAGGTGTCCCTGTTGATGAGAAGGACGGTGCAGGGAATACAGCCCTCATGGGGTGTTGCTTTAAGGGGTATTTGGGTATAGCGAGAAAATTGATCCAGGCAGGAGCAGATGTGAACACGATCAATTCCCTTGGGTCGAGTTGTCTTATCTATGCCGTTACTTTCAACCAGATAGAGATTGCTAAATTACTCCTCAGCCATGGAGCGGATATGCACATCAGGGATGCCAGGGGTCACTCTGCCTTGGACCATGCCAAAATGCAGGGTTTTACCCACTTTACATCGATGCTGACACCTTCAACATAAAGACAGAGGCATTTGGCAACACACCTTGAAATAGCACTGGTACAGACCGAGATCTTCTGGCAGGAACCGGAAAAGAACAGGAGGCATTTTGCTTCCCTGATCGATGGTATTGACAAAGAAGTAGATCTCATCGTCCTTCCGGAGACGTTTACGACGGGCTTTACCATGACCCCTTCAGAGATCGATCCTTCTGAAGGAAACCGGACCCTGAGCTGGATGAAGGAAATTGCCCGGGAGAAGGGGGCTGCTATCACCGGAAGTATCCCCTTCTTTCAGAATGGTAGGCATACCAATCGCCTTCTCTTCGTGGAGCCGGAAGGAGGGGTGCACTATTATGACAAGCGCCACACTTTTACCCTGGCCGGGGAGCACAGGTCTTACGCGCGGGGCGAAAGGAAGGTGCTCATCGAGTACCGCGGATTCAGGATTTGCCCCATGATCTGCTACGATCTTCGTTTCCCCGTATGGACAAGGAATACAGAGGGATATGACGTACTTCTCTTCGTTGCCAACTGGCCCAAACCCAGGATTGATGCCTGGGATACCCTGCTCAAAGCGAGGGCTATCGAAAATATGGCCTATTGTATCGGCGTAAACAGGGTGGGAACAGACAATAATGGAAATGATTACGTGGGTCATTCGGCCTGTTATGATCCCCTTGGGCATCAGGTGGTCTTCTCTGATAAGGAGGAGATACTCTTCGTAAAACTCGATAAGTCTCAACTAAAGGAGATCCGGGATCAACTCAGGTTCCTGGACGACAGGGACGCATTCATTCTTCAATAAGGAAGAGCTGCTCGAGCTCCCAATTGGCCCTGACCTCAATGGCAGTGGGAAAATAAATGACCCGCTCGGGTTGTATCTTTTTGTAGAAATCCCCCGTATCCCAGCGATCATTTTCATTTTTGTCAAAAATGGCTCTGACCAGGTAATTTCCCGGACTTAGCAGGTTGAATTCAAAAACCCCGTTTTCACGGGCCGTGATTGAGCGGATCGTTTTGCCCTTGGTATCGGTGAGCTGCAACAACACAGGGTAAGGCAGAGCGGTTTCCAGACGGATGCGCAAATTGCCGTAATCGGCATAACTGCCCGTGATCAGCCTGTAGTTCAGGGTGTCATTGCTGTTTCCAAAGATATCTGCAAGCGCTCCCGGGAGGAGTGTAAGAAAGTAGGCGTTATTGGGTTCTTTCTCAAAATCGATGACCAACCGTTGGCCAACCGTATCTAATGTGACCTCCATGGGTTGCGGTACAGAATCCCTGTTCATCATGGAAATGAAGGTCGTATCTTTCTTGACGATGGGGATATTGGACGAGATGGCCATGGTATCCAGGAACCCGATACTGCTCCTGTAACTGGCTGAAAGTCTCAGGGAATCCGGCAGCAGTTTTCGGGATTTTATGGTAAACGTATCCCTTTTTTGCAGACGGGGGTTGACCACCTCAAAAATCAGGGAATCGGGATCAAAAGGGGTAAACCAGAAATTCAGGGAGTCCCTGCCCGGCATTTTCGCCTGATAGGTAAATACCGAATCAGGGACAGGGCTCACAGGATTGATCTCCAATTTTTCATCCGGACCTTTGTACCCGAAAAGTATCCTGTTAGAAGCCTCGAATTTAGGTACGGACAGACTGTACTCCGGTTTTTCCCGGAACAGGTTCAGAAGATATATGGAATCCGTAGGCAGGCTGATGGTATCTGCCACAAAGCCGATCTTATCCACCACGGGATCGTACAGATTGTTCTTGGCCTCATCCTTTACCGCGATGAGCCGGTATTTCCCTGCCTTTAGATACTGGAGGCGAAAGATCGTCGTGCTGTCCTGTGTATTGGCCAGGTAGTTTGGAGGTGACTTCCTGATCAAGGTGTCGGAATACGCCGTATCGATCTCATAAAGCATCACGCTGATGAAATCCTCTGTTTCCTTGTTAAAGGCGTCTTTTACAACCCCTATCAGGGAGAGGGAATCCAGGTAATCCCCGGTAGAGAAGACATAGGTCAGAAAGGGATAGGGATTACTTTCATTGTTGTCTACGATGCTTTCCCCGAAATTCAGCGTATAGGTGGTGTTATCCTTCAGGGTGTCCTTGATGACTATCTCAACGTATTTGCTGGCACCTCCCTGAGGGCTGATATCGGGCGGATACTTAAAAGGGGGGGAGACGATCAGTTTGTTCTGAACATCCTGTAATTTGATGTATTCATCAAAATACAATCGGATCTTGTTTCCCTTGAAATTCGTACTGAGGTTTTCGGGTTCTGCCCTCAGCAGCACCGGGGGTTCCGTATCCTTGGGACCCCCGGAAGGACTTCCTCTTCGGGCACACTGAAAAAGGGCCAGAGCCAGGAAAAGCAGGAATACCCCTGAAAGAAATCGCTTTAAATGCGCCATAAAGCCCGTTGTTTGGGCCAAGAAACAACTAATTTACAGAATTCTAAAATCAGGGAACCACAGCCATAGTCGCGATATAAACTTCAATTTCCCCGGCCCTTTTCAGGGCCTTAACACATGCCTCAAGGGTGGCCCCGGTGGTGATCACGTCGTCCATCAGCAGTACCTTTTTCCCCCTTAGATCACTGTAGTTTGTCACCCGGAACGCGGGACGCTGCTCTTCCCATCGGAATAACCTTGATTTCCTGGTTTGGGTTTGTGTATGCGTACTCTTTAGCAACAGATCCTCCCGATGAGGAATGCAAAGCCGGCGGGCTATCTCCCCACTGAAGCCGGATACCTGGTTATACCCCCTTATTTTTAGCTTTTTCGGGTGCAGGGGCACTGGGATGGCCATATCGAGAGCGGGGAGGGCCTTGTCTGCTGCAAGAATTTCTCCATACCACCTCCCGAGGAAATCACCGATTTGCCTCTGGTTTCTGTATTTGAGGTAATGGATCAGGTTGCGTACAATGCCTTTTTCATGAAAGAACAGGAAACAAGTGGCTTTCTGAACCCTAACCCGCCCGTAAAAGACCCTGTCCAAAGGGTTTTCAGTCGAAAAATTGTACTCGGTAAGCGGTAATTGGTCTCGACAAGGAACACATAAAATTTGCTCTCCTCGATATAATCGTGCATTACATCCAAAACAGACTGTGGGGAAAAGGACCGTGTTGAGATCATTTAGTATATTTGGTAGCTTAGTAATATCCAAGTCTTTACGCATTTAAACCTACTTACAACGTACCCTCCAGCGAATGGATCTTCAGGAAAATACATTCAATTACAAAATCATTCTAGCGGCACTTGTGGCAGTGATCATAGGCATCCTGATCGCCTTTTACTACAGCTATGCCCAGTCGCAGAATCAGATCATTTACCTGGAAGACGAAAAGACGCTGTTGGTGCGCGACCTGACACTGATGAAAACTGAGGTCGATCGTCTCTCTGCCCTCAATGAGGTCAATGAAATAGAATTACAGGATTCCCGTGACAGGGTGCAACAGTTGCTCGACTCTGTAGGTCGTCTCAATTTCACTATTGGTAAATTGAGCAAATTTAGGACCCAGCTCCGCAATCTGGAAGCACAGTATGACAGTATCAAACTGAACAACAATCTGCTGAGGTACAACAACAGGCTTCTCGCCAGCCAATACCAGGAAACCCGGGAAATGCTGGAAGAACTCCGGGGCAGGAGCAATACTCTTGCCGAAACCGAGGCCCTGCTTAGACGGAAGAATCAGGAACTGAGCCGGGAGCTGAAGATGAAGAGCTATCTCAACCTGGTCAATGCCGAAGGGAGCGGTTTCAGGATGAAAAGCGGAAGACCGATCAAGACCAACAAGGCTTCGACTATAGAGAAGCTGAGGGGATGTGTGACCATACAGGCGGATCCCAATACGATTACACCCAAGGAAAAGGTTCTCTACTTCCAGTTCCTGGGCCCCAACATGGGCATCATAGAGGACAATGCCAACATCATCTCCGTAAACGGGAATATCTACAGCAAAAGGGTGACTCTGATCTTCAGGGGAGAGGAAATGAGTGTGTGCGACTTTATTACGGTACCCGAAGGATCTTTGCTTGACGGCACCTATACCCTCAATGTCTTCGAGGATGAAAAATTGCTCGCCACCGCCGAATTTCAGTTAAAATAATCTATTCAGTCTTTCCGTAAAATTCTATTTTTGCCCCATGGCAAACCAAGAGGACATTTTCAAAAAGGTAATTTCACATGCCAAGGAATACGGTTATGTGGCACAGTCGAGTGAGATATACGACGGTCTGAGTGCAGTATACGACTACCTTCAGAACGGAGCGGAGCTCAAGAAGAATATCAGGGAATACTGGTGGCAGGCCATGGTGCAGCTCCATGAGAATATCGTGGGGATCGATGCCGCCATCTTTATGCATCCGACCACATGGAAAGCCTCCGGGCACGTAGATGCCTTCAATGACCCGCTGATAGACAACAAGGATTCCAAGAAAAGATACAGGGCTGATGTCCTGGTGGAAGATTATGTTGCCAAGATAGAAGCCAAGATCGAGAAGGAGGTAGCCAAGGCTGCCAAGCGTTTCGGGGATGCCTTTGACGAAGCCCAGTTCCGGTCTACGAATGCCCGTGTGATGGATTACCAGGAAAAAGCCGATACCATCATTAAGAGGCTGGCGCGATCCCTGGAAAAGGAGGACCTGGAGGATGTAAAGAATCTCATCCTGGAACTCGAAATAGTTTGTCCAGTCTCCGGCTCTAAGAATTGGACCGATGTCAAGCAGTTCAACCTGATGTTCGGCACCAAGCTGGGGGCCTCTGCGGATTCTGCCATGGATCTTTACCTGCGTCCTGAAACGGCCCAGGGCATCTTTGTCAACTTCCTGAATGTTCAGAAATCAGGGCGGATGAAGATCCCGTTCGGGATCGCCCAGATCGGTAAAGCATTCCGCAACGAGATAGTCGCACGCCAGTTTATCTTCAGGATGAGGGAATTCGAACAGATGGAGATGCAATTCTTTATCAGGCCCGGGTCCCAGAAAGAGTGGTATGAAACCTGGAAACAAAACCGGATGAAATGGCACCTTTCCCTGGGGATGGGCGAGGAGAATTACCGTTTCCACGACCACGAGAAATTGGCGCACTACGCCGATGCCGCGGCTGATATAGAATTCAGGTTTCCCTTCGGGTTTAAAGAGCTGGAAGGGATCCACTCCCGAACCGATTTCGATCTCGGGAGCCATGAGAAATATTCCGGGAAAAAATTACAGTATTTCGATCCGGAACTTGAAGAGAGCTACGTCCCATACGTCATTGAGACTTCCATAGGCCTAGACCGTATGTTCCTCGCCGTACTGGCCCATTCCCTGGTGGATGAAGAGCTGGACAACGGGTCGACCCGTACAGTGCTTAAGATCCCGGCCGTTCTCGCCCCAACAAAGGCGGCTGTTCTACCCCTGGTAAAGAAAGACGGTCTTCCGGAAATTGCCCATCAGATCATAGACGACCTTCGCCTCGATTTCAACGTCACCTATGACGATAAAGACGCCGTAGGCAGGAGGTACCGTAGGCAGGATGCCGCAGGCACACCTTTTTGTATCACCGTAGACCACCAGACCCTGGAAGACCAGACCGTTACCCTGCGTCACAGGGATACCATGGAACAGAAACGGCTTCCCATCGAAGAATTGCATGCCGCAATAGACAAGGAAGTAGGGATGCGGCACTGGCTGAAAAAGATCCTGTAATTTCAGAGGGTATACCTCAGGCGGATACTACCGTACACATTGCGGTCATTGCCGGGATAGTAATACCGGGGTTCTGCCCCCCCAAAGGCATTGGTATTGATCAGCACAGACTGGGCATAGCGCACGTTGAACAGGTTGTTGATTCCCAGGCTAAGACTCAGCCCTAACCGGCCGCTTACTTTTCTTTCATACCTCCATTTGGTCCCGAAGAGGTGAAAGGCTTCGCTGGAGAGGGTGTTGGCATCGGTCAGCGGAATACTGCCCACATACTGGTGTGTGGTATTCCAGAAAAAACTGCTGCCGTACTGAAGTTGAAGGCCACTGTTGAGCCTGTGCCTGGGCACCCCCGTCAATGGATTGCCCGAAAAGTCCTCATCCCCGTCCACGAAATCTACGAATTGATGATCGCTGAAAGTGTAATTCAGAAAGGGCATCAACTGCCAGTCGGGCCCCAACGCCCAACGGTAGTTCAGGGCAGCTTCGAGGCCCCTGTGCCGTGTCCTCCCGGCGTTCCTCCCCACAAACTGATCATCGCCCACCCGTTCGGCTACGAGCAGGTTCTTCACACTCATTTGGTACACCGTCATGAGCAGGTTGAGTTTACCGTCGAACAGAAATAACCGGGAACCCAGCTCGTAATTCACCCCTTTTTCCTGTTCGATATCCGGATTGATGACCCCACCCGGGGTAAGGGTCTCCTCCAGAGTGGGGTTGGAAAATCCCCTGCTGATATTGGCATACACGGAATGGTATTCCGAGATCTTGTAATCCATGTTCAGGCTCGGCAGGGCAATCGTCCTGAAATTTCGATCAGCACTCTGGTTTGCGTCCCCTGCATTGAACAGGTCCCTGTAATCGTACCGGGTATGGTTGATGTTCAGGCCCAACTGTAGGTTCATCCTTTCCAGGAGCTCAATATTCCACGTGCCGAAGGCGTTTAACTGGGATCTGAATTCCTTGTTGTCGGCAAAAATATCGCCCTGCAGGCTGCCTTCTCCTCCGTTGTCCCGGTAGTCATTCTCGTATTCCCTCCAGGTAAATTCATCCCGGTAGAGTTCTGTTCCAAAAGAAAAGGTAGAATTTCGATCGAAAAGTTTTGTGTTCCCCCTGAAGTGAGTACGCAGCCCAAAGCCGTTGGTATATTCATCAAGGATGCCAAACGGACGAGCCTCATAATGGTCCAGGTAAGAATAGAACACACTGGTGGTATTCCGAAAATCAGCCGAAAAGCGATGGGTAAAATTCACTCCGAGAAGGGTATACCTGTTGTCTTCAAAACCTTTGGATGCCGCCCAGGTGAAAGCTGCCTGGGCAGGGTCTTCCCTGAATGCCGTGATGCCCAGGGAGCTGGGGATCTGTGCGGTGTAGTCGATGTAGCTCAACAGCAAACCAATTTCATTCTTCTCGTTTAAGGAGCGGGACATCCTCAGGAGCAGGCCGTCTCTTTCAAAACGGTTGTTCTCCCTGTAGCCGTCCGTTTCCAGGTGTTCGTAATTCAGGTTTACAGTGGAGAGTTCATCCCTGTGGGAAAAATTGAGGTTGTTCTTGAACAGGTTGTAGGATCCCAGGGTGGTGCTGTTGCTAAACTGTGTCCCTGTGCCCAGGTTTTCCCGGGTAGTCAACAGGATGGCCCCTCCGAGATTGGTGCCGAAAGTTGTGGCTTTGGGGCCTTTTACAACTTCAACCTGACTGAAATTTTCCAGGTCGAAGGCTTCGATGCTCGAGAACCCGCTGCCATCCGTAACCGGAATATCGTCATAGTACAACCGGAGTTTGTCCGTCCCGAAAAGGGTTCGCGCCCCTATTCCGCGTATAGTGATCCTGTTTGTATTCAAAGCTCCGGAAAGGATGTAGACCCCCGGGATCTGGTTGATGGCCGAAACGGCATCTACCGGACTGAAATTGTCGAAAACCTTTGCTCCTATGATCTGGGAAGGGATGATGCCCTCGGTCTGCTTTACCTTTTGTTCTTCGAGCAGCAGTACCTCGGGTAAAACCGTGATACTATCTGTTTGTACCGTATTTTGACCATAGTGTAACAGGGTGAAGAAAAGACAGGGGAATAGTAAAAAGACTGACCTCATTCCAAAAAACTGAGGGGCAAACATACGTATTAAAAGCGGAATCCCAGTGAAATCCCACCGCGGGGGACGACTTCAGGGGCGAAATCCGAATTGAGAAAGTTACGCCCAATTCCGCCGTAAATTTCTGCTAAGAATCCTCTTTTAGATATGAATTTTCCCCCTATACTCACCCCCAGGGCAAAGTCAGTATACTTTTCCTCCGAACGGATGAGGTTCCCCGACTGCTGGTCGAATTCGTTATAGACATCTTCATTGCCCGAATTCAACATGGCAAAACCTTCCACGAAAAACCCACTGGCATAGCTCCTGGAAAAATACTTGCGGTAAAAAGGGGTAAATGAAAAGCTTCGATCGTATGCGATATCCTCATCGTATCCACCGATCCGGAACAAGAGTCCAAACCCGAATGAGGTTTCCTCATTGATCAGGCGTTCGTAGGTAAGATCGGTAAATTTAAAGGCGATCAGGTTGAACATGTTCAGCTTTAACTCATTCTGTTGTGTTATGGAATTGGCGTCCCCCACGGGAAGGGTATCCTGGGCAGTCAGGAGGTTCGTAGTCATTAAAAAAATGAGGGTGGCCAAGCAGTAGTGTTTCATGGGTAAAATCTTTAAGGAAAGATATGCCTAATTGACGAAAATCCAACAGGGATTTTTCTCTGAATTTTCATAGTGCAGTGCAGCAACGGTCTCAGGCTCGGGTTTCCTCAAATGCATGAGATTCTTTATTTTCGGCCGAAATTTGACCGCATGAAGATCGTATCCTACAATGTAAATGGAATACGGGCCGCCCTCAACAAGGGATTTTTGGAATGGCTCGGGAGTGTAGACCCTGATGTGGTATGCCTGCAGGAGATCAAGGCCATGGAAGAGCAACTGGATGTGAGCCTGTTTGAAAAGGCCGGATATCCCTTCCATTACTGGTTCAGTGCCGAAAAAAAAGGATATAGCGGGGTGGCCATCCTCACCAAAAAGGAACCGGATCACGTAGAATTCGGTACGGGCATCGATTATATGGACAGAGAAGGAAGGAACCTGAGGGCTGACATAGACGGGATCTCGGTGATGAGCCTCTATATCCCTTCTGGGACCAACATAGAAAGGCTCGACCACAAACTTCAGTACATGGCCGATTTCCAGGACTATGTAGAGGGACTAAAACAAGAGAATCCGAACCTGGTGATCCTGGGGGATTACAATATCTGTCATCGTGCCATCGATATACACGACCCGGTCAGGAACAAGAATGTGTCCGGCTTCCTGCCTGTGGAACGCGAATGGATCGGCAATTTTATAGACAGCGGTTTTATTGACAGCTTCCGGCACTTCAACAAGGAGCCCCACCAATATACCTGGTGGACCTACAGGGCCAATGCCCGCAACAAGAACAAAGGGTGGCGCCTGGATTACGGGATGGTCAGCCGAAACCTCGAGGACCGACTTCGGAGGTCTGTGATCCTCTCCTCAGCAAAACACAGCGATCACTGCCCGATCCTGGTAGAACTCGATACCCCTTCGTTTTAAATTAGCCGGCTGATCCCTACCTTTGCGGCCTGAAATCAAATAGGTACGATGATCTACACTACATTGCCGCATACCGATATCGAGGTAAGCAAGATATGCCTGGGGACTATGACCTGGGGCAAGCAAAATACTGAGGAAGAAGGGTTTGAACAAATGGATTACGCCCTGGACCAGGGCATCAATTTCTTTGATACGGCAGAATTGTATCCCATTCCCGCCCATCCCGATCGATATGCCCTGACCGAAGAGATCATCGGCAACTGGTTTTCCAAAACCGGGAACAGGGATAAGGTGGTCCTGGCCTCCAAGATCGCCGGCAAGGCAGAATTCACCAAGTTCATCCGAACCACAGGCTTTAGCAAGGATTCCCTGATCGAAGCCGTGAATGGCAGCCTGAAGCGGCTGCAAACGGATTATATCGACCTTTACCAGCTCCATTGGCCCGAACGCAACACCAACTACTTTGGACAAAGAGGATACAGGCATGATCCGTCCGATTTCTGGCGGGACAATATCCACCAGGTGCTGGAAACCCTGCGCGATCTGATCAGAGAAGGCAAGATCCGTTATGTAGGTCTTTCTAACGAAACGCCCTGGGGGACCATGAGGTTCCTGGAAGAGAGCAAGGTACATGAAAGCCTCCCCAGGATGATCACCATCCAGAATCCGTACAGCCTCCTCAACCGCACCTTTGAAGTGGGGTTATCGGAGATCTCCCTTCGAGAAAAAATAGGGCTGCTCGCCTATTCCCCATTAGGTTTCGGGGTGCTTAGCGGGAAGTACCTGGGGGGTAAAAAACCTGAAAATGCCAGGATTACGCTATTCCCTGCTTACAAAAGATACAGTGATGAACAGTCGCAGAAGGCCACCCAAATGTACTACGATCTGGCAGGGGATCACGGTCTTTCCCTCACACAAATGGCCCTGGCCTATGTAAATACGCGGCCGTTTCTGACCAGCAATATCATAGGGGCCACTTCCATGGAGCAGTTGAAGGAAAATATCGGAAGTATCGACGTCGCCCTAACCGATGAAATACTTAAGGGGATAGAAGCCATCCATAGGGAAATCCCGGATCCGGCACCCTGATCTAGAAAGATCCCCGATCCACGTCGTGGACGAAACGGATCACCCCGTCAAAATAATTCTTCTGATCGTCGTATTGGGATAAGTGACTTCCATTGGGGCAATAGAGGTAACGGCCGTTCCGGACTTCCTTTGACATCCATTCCATATGCGCAGGATCCATCGTATCATACTGGGCTCCGATCACAAGGGTGGGTACCCTGATCTCCTTCAGCCTGTCCTTCACATCCCAGTCCTTTAAAGTGGCGTCGCCGGTGATCCCGAACTCACTGTAGCCCTGCATATGAACATACACCTGGTTGTTGGCGTGCTTAAGGGTCCGCATGATCGCTTCCGGCCATTGATCCGTAGGCCTGCGAAGCACGTGCTCCGTGTAATAGTGCTCAAAGAGCAATTCGCCATACCGGGGGTTGCCAAAATCCTCTGCTTCCTCCATGGCTTTGATTTCCTTGTAGATCTCCGGATCCATCTGAGGGCCCAGTACGGTTTGGGCATAGGCGTTGTACTCCGGGATACTGCTCATCATATTGGAGATGACCAGGCCCTTGAGGTTGTCCTGGTATTTAAGGGCGTATTCCATGGCCAGGATCCCTCCCCAGGACTGGCCGAGGAGGTAAAAGTTAGAGCTGTCGAGCCCCAGGGCCTGCCGAACCTGCTCTACTTCTTCCACAAAGCGCTCGGTGTTCCAAAGACTGAGGTCATCAGGCTGGTCACTGTAATAGGAACCCAACTGGTCATAGTAGATATATTCGATCTCTTCTTGCGGAAAATAGCCGTCGAAGCACTCGTATAGCTCGTGCGTCATCCCGGGTCCGCCGTGCAATAACAGCACTTTTTTGGTGGGGTTGTTTCCCACGCGTTTGGTCCAGACTTTAAATGTGCCCTTGTCCGTGTTGACCGGGATCATTTTGATTCCTCCTGTGTACTGGTCATCCCTGTTCTCAAAACTCAGGTATTCCTCACAGGAGCTGTTTGCCTGTACACTGTCTTCTTTGGGGGTGTTCTGACATGAAATGAGAAAGAAAACAGGTAACAGGAGGCTGGCGAAGATTTTCATAGTGGTGGTTTAGATGATCCCTAAAGGTAAAAATTATCCGTTTGCCTCAACCGAACAATTCACGGATCACGTCTTCGATCTTTGATACTTTGCTGATCAGGATGTTGTGTTTTTTCAAACCGATCTTGTTATTCCTGGAAACAAATATGCGGGTGAATCCCAGTTTCTCCGCCTCCAGGATACGCTGGTCTATCCGGCGTACCGGTCTGACCTCTCCCGCGAGACCTATCTCGGCCGCAAAGCATGTTCCTTTTTCCACAGGGATATCGGCATTGCTGGATAGGACAGCCGCCACAACCCCCAGGTCGATCGCAGGGTCATCCACGGAAATCCCCCCAGTGATGTTTAGAAAGACATCTTTGGCACCCAGTTTAAAGCCAGCCCTTTTCTCGAGTACGGCCAGCAGCATATTTAGCCTTTTGGCATTAAAGCCTGTAGCCGTTCGCTGAGGGGTACCGTAAACGGCAGTGCTCACCAGGGCCTGAATTTCGATAAGCAAGGGTCGCATTCCTTCAAGCGTGGCCACTACGGCCGTACCGCTCAGGGCTTCGTTGTGTTTGGAGATGAGAATCTCAGAAGGGTTGCTGACCTCACGTAACCCGTCTCCCTGCATCTCGTAGATCCCCAGTTCTGCGGTGGAACCAAAGCGGTTTTTCAAGGCCCTGAGGATGCGGTACATATAATTTCGGTCGCCTTCAAACTGTAGCACGGTGTCTACCATATGCTCCAGGATCTTAGGCCCTGCGAGGGTTCCGTCCTTGGTGATATGACCCACCAGGATGACAGGGGTACCCGTTTCTTTGGCAAAACGGATAAGTTCTGCCGTGCATTCCCGGATCTGTGAGATACTCCCGGCAGAGGATTCTATATGGTCCGAATGCAGGGTTTGTATGGAATCTATGATCACAATATCTGGGGAAACCTCCCGTATCTGCCGGAAGATCTGCTGGGTTTTTGTCTCCGTGAGGATAAAGCAGTTCTCACTCTCCGGATGGAGCCTTTGTGCCCTCATTTTGATCTGTTTCAGGCTTTCTTCTCCTGAGACATAGAGGGTTTTGTAGGGTAGCCGAAGGGCGATCTGCAACAGGAGGGTACTTTTCCCTATGCCGGGTTCCCCTCCGAGAAGCACCATGGATCCGGGAACCAGTCCGCCTCCCAGGACCCGGTTGAATTCCCGGTCGTTGAGATTGAGACGGGTCTCCTCCTCGGTCCCTATGTCAGCTATATTCACGGATAGGGCCGTTTTTGGCCCGCCATTCAGGGTCGGTCTCCAGTCGGATTTCTCCTCCTTCTGTATCACCTCCTCCACAATGGTATTCCATTCCTTACAGGCCGTGCACTGCCCGGCCCATTTGGCGAACTGGGTACCACAATTCTGACAGAAAAAGGCAGTTTTGGTCTTGGCCATAGTGTGGTTAAAGATATTGTGGTTCGCCCTAAAAACAAAAGAAACACCCCGCAAAAAGCGGGGTGCAATTATTGGAGGGACAGGGCCTTTCCTAAAAACCGAAATCTGCTTTGAGGGCGTCTATTTTTTCAAGGGCTAATTCCTTGGTCAGGAAGTCGATTTCCTGCATGCCAAAAGCTTTTTCAAAGGTGCGCAAAGCCTTTTTCGCTTCCCCGAGATATTCGTAATATTCTCCTTCGAAATAAAATCCCATCATGGTATCCGGGTATTGTTTTTTACAGAGGTCCGAAAGGGCTTTCAGGGATTCAAAGTCTTCCTTTTTTCGGGTTGCGGCATAAATCGCCATGATGTCGTTCAGGCTGACGTCCTTCCTGAACCCAAACAGTTCTTCAATGGTTCCGTACTTGTCTTCGAGGTATTGGAATACAGGTTCCTCGGAGGTGAGGATCTGCTCTTTGTATTCCTTGGGCGTAATGGGTTTAAAGATCTCGAACATTTTCTCCCAGGCTTTCCCCAGTCCGTAAGTGACCACGGAAAGCTCCCCGGCCTCGGGATAGACATCGAGGGAATAATGCAAGGTCGGCTTTTGAATAGATTTCAGGTTCTGGTCCAGGATACTGATGCCATTCTGGGATTTCTGTTTAGTACCTCCGGTTATGAGGTGATAGAAGATCTGTTGCTCCAGGGCGAGAAGCCTCTCCGGCACCCTGACCTCCATTTCGGGGGCAAGTCGCGGGGCAATGCTGATAAAGGCATTGAAAAACGACTGGTCTTTAAACAGGTAATAATTTCCGAAATTAGCCGTAATACCGTAACCGATGAACATTCTGAAGGGGGCTGTACTGAACTTGGTGTCCAGATAGGGAACGATCTCCATACCGATAAATTCGTAAAACATCTTCCCTTTGTCCGTGGGAAGGCCTGTATCTTCTTCAAAAGCGCAATCCTCCCAGCGAAGGTTTTCAGCATTCTGATCTATACCCACCACGATCACTTCGGGCATCCCCTCGAATCTGCTATAAAATTTTGCGTTCGCCACAACCTGGTCAAAAAGGTACTCGGCATCGAGCACGACAACCACGGGATACTTCTTTTCGGGAGTGTAATCTTCCGGAAAGTAGTAGGAAACATTCCTTCTCTCCTGCAGTTTGAAGGATTCAAAAATCTCATGGGTCACCTGGGCAAAAGTGAAGTGGGTGAACAGAAAGCTCAGGACCACGATGATGGTACTTCTCATGGAGTTGGTTTTTTGGTATGGATAAAGCCTACCGGTTTCTGTTCAATAACGGTAAGAGTAGAAAAGATATTGCACCAAAGACCACCACCATCAGGGTTTGGGCGATCCACATGATCCACCCAAAAGCGTCGCCGGAAACGGCGCTAACACCATAGATGGAAAGGGCTTTGCTCACAGCGATGGGATAAAGGCCAATCCCGCCGTTGGTCGTAGACATGGCAAAGGCCCCTGCAATAAATGCGACGAGGAATTCCGAAAAAGCCAGGGACATGGTTTCCGCCACGGTGAATTTGATCACCCAGAACATGGCGATGTAGGCTGCCCAGATGAAGAGGGTGTGAAATAGGAACAACCATTTATAACGCATCCTGAAGATGCTCATCACCCCGTCAAGCAGGCCCTTGACAAGGTCTTTCAGCTTGATGGCCAGGCGAGAACTCGATCTTCGCAGGAATGCGAGAAAAACAAAAAGCATGAATATTCCAACAGCCACCAGGACAAGGGTGGCGGTAAGCCCTATGCCGTTTGCCTTGAGATAAGAAAGAATCACCTGGGTCTGGGAGATCAGGGCGATGAAAATGATCAGCAGAAGCATCAGCAGGTCGATCACACGCTCGGTCACGATGGTCCCAAATCCTTTTTGGAATGGAACTTTTTCGTAGGTGGCCAGGGCCGTTGCCCTCAGGATTTCTCCTGACCTTGGGATTCCCAGGTTGGCAAAATAAGCGATGAGGATAAACAGGATGTTATTCCTGATCTTGGGTTTGTAACCAAGGGGTTCCAGGAGATAGTTCCATCGAATAGCCCTCGAGATATGGCTGAGGATGCCTATGACCACCGAAATTCCAACCCAAAAAAGGTCGGCCTCTCTGATATATCTAAAGATTTCTTTTCTGTCCTCCGTGGAGGTGTTGTAGTAGGAATACCAAATCAAAAAAACTCCCAGAAGGATGGGGACGACGATTTTGAGGAGTCTTTTGAAACGGGTGTTCAAGAGCTAGTTTAACATGTTGTTCTCTTCATTGGGAAAGATCATGGCTGGCTCGAAGGTCTTGGCTTCCTCGAGTTCCATCCAGGCATAAGTGATAAGGATAAGGACATCCCCCACGGCTACTTTCCTGGCCGCGGCACCGTTAAGGGTCACTTCACCTGAGTTCCGGGGTCCTGGTATGGCGTAGGTTTCAAGGCGTTCCCCGTTGTTGTTGTTGACGATCTGCACCTTTTCACCCCTGATTATATTCGCCGCATCCATCAGGTCCTCGTCGATCGTGATACTGCCGATATAATTGAGGTCGGCCCCGGTAACTTTTACCCTGTGTATCTTGGATTTAACTACTTCAATTTTCATGGCGCAAAAATAATCAATTCATTGCGATATTGTCAATGAGGCGGATCCCTTCCGCATAAACGGCGATAAAGCCCCTGTATTTCCTGTTTTTCTGTTTTATCATCACAGGTGTCAGGGTCTCTTCGTCTGCGATCTGGAAATACTCCAGATCCATGTCTTTTTCGGCAGAGAACACCTCTGATACATATCCGTCTATCTTAGTCGCATTTTCCGTGCCAAACATACACCTGGCTTCTTCCAGCGTTTTGTATATAATCCCGGCCTTCCTTCTCATCTCTTCAGAAAGCAGGCGATTCCTGGAACTCATGGCGAGGCCTTGTGGTTCACGCACGATAGGACAACCGACAATTTGCAGCTCGAAAGGCAGGGTTCGGGCGAGATTCCTGACGATCTGTAGCTGCTGGAAATCTTTCTCCCCAAAATAGGCTCTGTCGGGCCTGATAAGCTCAAACAGCTTTTGAACCACCGTGGCAACCCCATTGAAATGACCGGGTCTGTAGGCTCCTTCCATGACTTTGTCCAATCCATTAAAGAAATATTCCTGGGAGGTAACTTCTTCCCCGTACAATTCTTCAATGGCAGGAGCAAATACGATGATGTCTTTGTCTACAGAATTTAGAAGGGACAGATCCTCCTCCAGGGTCTTCGGATATTTCTCGAGGTCCTCGGGGTTGTTGAACTGGGTGGGATTTACAAAGATCGTCACAAGGACAGAATCATTTTCGCCGATGGCCTTCTTTACCAGACTGAGGTGTCCCTCATGCAGGGCCCCCATGGTGGGAACCAGCCCCAGGGTACCCATGAGGGAATCCAGGTGGTTCAGCAATTCCATCCTTCCCGAAATCAACTTCATAGCACAGCTTAAAAAGCGTGCAAACTTACTATAATTACGGCTAATCTGCATAATTTTTG
>NZ_JBFGBM010000015.1:0-23216 GCF_041567615.1 Muriicola sp. | reverse complement strand
GGATAGCCGCTTCCTGGAGTACATAAGGTACCGCCTGACGTCCGGCCCAGGCCCGAAAATCCTTTCGGACCGCGGGATGCACGATTTTGTTCAACTTTTCAAGCAGCATCCTGTCCCTGAAAACCTTCTCGGAAATAAACGGCCTGTTAAGTACCCCTTCCCTATAAGCCTCCTTCCCGAGCAAAGCAATGATCTGCTCTTGCAAAGCCTCATCTTCGTTCATCAGGCGCCTGGCCTCTGTATCCGAATTATAAACGGGAACACCGAGATCCATAAACATCCCGGCCACAGTAGACTTTCCACTGCCAATGCCTCCGGTTAGCCCTACCCTTTTCATTCCCGCTTCAAGATATATTCCACCTGCCTTTGCAGGAGCTGAATACTGGGGATCCCTTCTGGCTGATGTACCAGGCGGACCTGCAGAAAGGCTGAATTATCCTGTACCTCCTCCAGATTGGCTTCAGCCCTGAAATCCGTTGCAGTGATCTCCTTCAGCTTCTCAAGCCGGGCCTTGCATAATACTTCCACAGTGTTGGGGAAAGTCCTGATTTGAGTTCCCTCAGGAAGGTTGATTACGTCTACGGGGACATCAAGGATCTTTTCAGAGAACCTGAATACCACAGCGCTCAAACGAACTTCTCCCACGTTGAGCCTCGTCTGTTGAAGAGTCTCAGGCCTGACCAGTTGCAGGGTCCTGGTGAAACTCTCACTGACATCGTTGAGTTCAAGCAATTCCGTTTTAACCTCTCTTAGGGTATCTAACTCTTGTTCCGGGCCTGTCAGGATGATGGAGTCCGGAACGACCTCGAGCTCCTTCTCCAGTAAAAAATTCTGGGCAAGGTTTAGTTCCAAAGCTGGTACCACCGGGACCTTTTTACTGACAAGTCGTGAAAAATCAAAAAACAGGGTGTCTGAATTCACCCTCACGATTGACATGGCCTGTGGTATGGCAGAAGCCAACTGTTCCATGTAATCCCGTTCCCTGAGGAAAAAGCGATTCTTATTTAACGTCACTTTGCTGAGATCGATGTCAAGTGTCCCGGAAGAGAATCTCGAGCCTAAAAACTTCCACCCGCTGCCGCGAACGGTGAGGGTGACATCCTTCCGTGAGGCATTCATCAAGAGGAGGGAATCCGGTACATGCACGTAATTCAGCCTGAAGGTGATCTGGTCCGTATAGGTCTCCGATAACTGACTGATGAGCCATGCCAGAAAAGAGGAGGTCAGCAGGACAGCAAATACCTTGATCTTTCGCTTTGTACTTCCTTTCAAAACTTTCTTTGCGCCCATACTAACTCCTAAAGAACAGGGAGGGAAATAATTCCTGAGGTTTCTTCTTACTAAAAGTAAGTAAGAATGTCGATTTAAAAAAACCTGTCCCGTATCCGTAGAACTGGACGAGCACTGCATAAAGAGACAGGAACCCGATACCCAGGGAACGGTTCTTTAGGGTGGAGTCGATAAGGATTAAAAGGAGGTAAAAGGCAAATATGTAAAACAGCCAGAAATATCCTGCAACGGCCAGGGTCACCGAGAGGAGGAAGCCCGAGCAAAAGAAAAACGGAAACCAATAAGTTAGTTTGCCCGTGCCCGGATGCCAGTGGTTCAGGATAGGCCTGACCATACCGAATTTCCTGACCTGCCTATAGAATTTGCTAAAGTCGATTCGTCTCTTGTGGTATACACGGGCCTCTGCGATCAATTTTGAAGAAAATCCCAGGTTCCAAAGCCGTATGGTCAGATCCGGGTCTTCCCCCGGGTGGATGTTGCCAAAGCCTTTTGAAGCTTCAAAGGCTTTTCTGGAGATGCCCATATTGAAACTCCGCGGCTGGAATTTTGCGGAACCCTTCTCACTCCCCCTGATACCGCCTGTCGTCAAAAAGGCCGTCATAGCGTAGTTTATCGCCTTCTGAATGTTCGAAAAATCCGGATGAGCCGTATCGGGTCCCCCGAAAAAATCGGTGTACTCCTCAGTGAGCGAAAGATCGATGGCCTGCAGGTATTCCGACGGGAGAATGCAATCCGAGTCCAGAATAATGAAATAGTCGCCCCGGGCTTTTCGCATCCCGAAATTCCTGGAGTCTCCGGGTCCGCTGTTCTCCTTAAAGTAATAGGACAGGGTCAGGGCATCCCTGAATTCGCTTACCACATCCTCTGCCCTAATCTCGGATCCGTCCTCCACGATCACTACCTCAAATTCCTTTTTATAGGTCTGGCGCAACAGGCTTTGCAGGAGTTCCCGGATTTCGTCCGGCCTGTTGTATACGGGGATGATAAGTGAATATTTGGGTTGCATTTGCCGGTTATGAACAGGGCCATCCTGAGAAAGGATGGCCCGGGATCTTATACTGGATGGGAGTTAGTCCTCTTCCGTGAATTTTTCGATTACTTCCTGGCTCACGCCTGTCATGGAAAATCCTCCGTCGTGGAACAGGTTCTGCATGGTCACCTTACGGGTGAGGTCTGAGAAAAGTGAAACCGTATAATTTGCGCAATCCAGGGCTGTGGCGTTACCCAGAGGGGACATCTTCTCTGCGTAGGCGATAAAGCCGTCAAACCCCTTTACCCCTTGCCCTGCGGTGGTGGGTGTTGGCGACTGGGAGATGGTATTGACCCTGACCTTCTTTTCCTTCCCGAAAAAATACCCGAAACTGCGCGCCACGGATTCCAGGTACGCCTTGTTATCGGCCATATCGTTATAATCCGGGAAGGTCCGTTGTGCTGCCATATAAGTAAGGGCAACGATGCTGCCCCACTCATTCATCGCATCGGCTTTGTAGAGGCTCTGCATCACCTTGTGGAAAGAAAGGGCAGATACATCCCACCCCTTGGTCGTAAAATCGTACTTCTCATCCGTGTACTGCCTGCCTTTTCTGACATTCACAGACATTCCGATGGAATGGAGCACGAAATCGAGCTTCCCTCCAAGGATCTCCATGGACTTAGATACCAGGTTCGCCAGATCTTCCTCACTGGTGGCGTCGGCAGGAATGATCTCTGCATTTGTCTTTTTCGCCAGTTCATTGATTTGGCCCATCCGCATTGCTATAGGCGCATTAGTAAGTACAAAGGTCCCTCCTTCCTCGTGTACCCTTTCAGCTGTCTTCCAGGCAATGGAGTTTTCATCCAGGGCGCCGAAAATGATCCCTTTTTTTCCTTTGAGTAAGTTGTATCCCATGATTTTCTTCTTAGGTTCGTTCGTTTAAATATATGGATTTCGATTTCAATTCAGTAATTGCTTGGCATGTGCCATGGCGGAATCCGACAGGGTCTTTCCTCCCAGCATCTCCGCAAGTTCCACAACCCGTTCTTCCACAGTCAGTTTTTTCATCTTTGTACGCGTCACTTTTCCATCGTCCTCTTTAAAGACCTTGTACTGATGATCGCCTTTAGACGCCACTTGTGGCAAATGCGTGATGGAGAACACCTGCATCTTGGACGACATTTGCTGCATGATCTCCCCCATTTTGTTGGAGATCTCCCCGGAAACCCCGGTATCGATCTCATCGAACATGATCGTGGGTAGTTGTTCATATCGGGCCAGGATCGATTTGATCACGAGCATGATACGCGAGAGTTCCCCTCCCGATGCGATCTTTTTTAGTGAGCCGTAATCCCCACCCCTGTTTGCAGAGAATTCAAAGGCCAGCTGATCGGTTCCCGTTGATAAAAACTCATCTGTCGGTCTCAATTCTATACGAAAAGAGGCATTGGGCATACCCAGGTCGCCCAGAGCCGCTTCCAATTTCTGCTTTAGTTCCGGTGCCAGGGCGGTCCTGCGCTTATGCAACTCGCCCGCAAGCCTGGTCAATTCACGTTTATCTTCTTCAGCCTTGACCTGTACCCTATCGATCTCCATTTCAAGGCTCTCGGTACGGGAAATTTTGGTTTCCAGCTCATCCCTGATGGCTGACAGCTCCTCCACGGTAGACGCATTGTGTTTTTTCTGAAGGGCGTATAGCAATTGCAGCTTGCCGTCCACCTCCTCGAGTAATCCGGGATTGGGCTCTGCCTTTTCCTGCAAGGCCTCGATCTCAGAGACCATATCCTCCAGTTCCAGGAATACCGATTGTATACGCTGCGACAAGTCGGCATAGGCAGGTCCATATCCCGACAGTTTGGAAAGATTGTTCCTCAGGTTGGAGAGAAGGTTTTGGATCCCGACCTCTTCATGAGTTAAGAGTTGGTGGCTGCCGGCCAGCTGCTCCAGGATACTTTCCACATTGGTGAGCTCTTCGTAAGAGGCCTCCAATTCTTCGATAACACCTTCTCTTAGAGGGGCCTGTTTGAGCTCCTGGAACAGAAAAGTGTTGTAGTCCTGTTCTTTTTCGGCCTCGGCCTGCGCATCCCTCAAACCCTCCAGCTGCCTGAGAGCCGAGCGGTAGGATCTCAATTTCGTTTGATAATCCAGAAGGTGGGATTTATTGTCGGCCAGGGCATCGATCACTTTTAATTGGAATTCATTCTCTGTCAATTCCAGGGTCTGATGCTGGGAATGTATGTCTATCAGCCTTTCACCCAGTTGGGATAATACATCCAGGGTTACCGGACTATCGTTAATAAAGGCTCTGGATTTGCCACTGGGCAGGATCTCCCTTCTCAGGATCGTTTCCGGATCATAGTCCAGGTCGTTGTTTTTAAAAAGCTCCTCGAGGCCATAGGGCTGGATATGGAATACGGCTTCGATAGTACATTTTTGGGATTTGTCCCTGAGCGTACTCAGATCGGCTCGTTTCCCCAGAACCAGAGACAGACCCCCGAGAAAAATGGATTTACCGGCCCCGGTTTCACCCGTAATGGTGCTGAATCCGCGGTCGAAATTTACCGCCAGGTCATCGATGAGGGCGTAATTTTTTATCGTCAAATGGGTCAGCAAGGTCCTCGGCTTTAACAGTGCCGTAAAGATAACCGTTTATGCCCTGTAAAAAAATGAGGGATGCTAATATTTTATGTCGTTCCAGGTAGAGGAATAGAAGGGTGCCACCTTGTTCAGGGTGTTTTTCAGGGCGACCACATCCACCTTGGGTCCGTCCGAAAAAATATTGAGGATCTCCTCCGCCTTGGCGTCGAAGAAGGTCTGGATCAGGAAGGCATTGGGCCTGCGCTGGATAAGGGTTTCGAACAAACGCATAGAACCGGAGATCACCTGTTTCCCTGTACTGTTGTTGTCTCCGAGGATGTCGAGGCCCTTCCGGTGATAATTATACATCGCTATGCGGTACTCCCTAAAAGTATTGGAGAGCAGGTTGTCTATCAGGACAAACCTGGTACGGTTGTCTGTTGCCGACTGGCTCCACCCTGCAAAATTGCTTCCCTGTGCCTGGGTAACGATCCTCTGGGCTTCCTTGAAATACTCCGTCCCGCCTTCCAGGGCGTAAGTGTCTGCATCCAGCCCGAGGATTATATATACGTAATAGGAGATGACAGCCACCAGGTTGGAGTCGAAGGCATTGGGATTGTATATAAGGGGTTGAAACTCGATGTACTGAAAATTGAACTGGTTATCCTTGTAATTGAAAATCGGCGTCTCATAGGTCGTATTGAAAACAGGACGGGAAGACTGGATCTGGATATTGGCCTCGAAGCGGTTCGACTCAAAGTTGGTGACCGTGATGAACATCCTGGCATTCACTCGCTCATTCTCCTTGTAGACTCTGTTTGTCCATTTATTCCGGTTGACAAAGTCATTCAGGGACCTCTCCAGCGTTCTGAAAATTTGCTGGTTGGTCTGCCCTACCTGGTCTGAATTCACCGTGACCACACAATTGAGTTCCTGTGCCCAAAGGGACATTGAGCAGGACAGCGCCAGTAAGAGTAGTAGAAGGCTACGCATGCATTCTGCTTAAGATTTCATTCCAAATATCCAGGGCGACATCGGCCTTGGTCTTTACATCAAACGATTTAATGGATGAATTCTTGTCTATAAAGGTGATTTTATTGGTTGTACCCCCAAAGCCGGCACCTTTGTCCTGGAGGGAATTCAGGACAATGGCATCCAGGTTCTTCTTTTTGAGCTTCTGGAGGGCATTGGCCATTTCATTCTCGGTTTCAAGGGCAAAGCCAAGGAGGAACTGATTTTTTTTGCGATTCCCCAGATCCAGAAGGATATCCTTGTTCCTGACCAGTTCTAAGGCGAATGGGTCGTCTTTTTTTTTGATCTTCTGTTCGGCTGCCCTTTTGGGTTTATAGTCGGCTACTGCCGCAGCCGCGATAAGGACATGGGCATCACCAAAGGCATCTGATGCCGCTGCGTACATCTCATCAGCAGAGGTAACCCGTTGCAGGTTAATGGATTTGTCCCTGACATCCAGATGGGTGGGTCCCAGGACCAGGATCACCTCAGCACCTAAAGCAGCCGCTCTTTCGGCCAGTTCTATGCCCATCAGCCCGGACGAATGATTTCCAATAAACCTCACCGGATCGATGGCCTCATAGGTGGGTCCTGCCGTGATCACTACCTTTTTGTTCTCCAGGGGCAGTCCTTTCTTCAGGTGGTTATTGATAAATTCCAGGATCTTTTCAGGCTCTTCCATCCTGCCTTCCCCGGAAAGACCACTGGCCAGTTCCCCACTGGTGGCCGGGATGATCAGGTTTCCGAACGATTCCAGCCTGGCAAGGCTTTCCTTCGTTGAGGGATGACGGTACATATCGAGATCCATGGCCGGTGCCACATAAACCGGGCATTTGGCAGATAAATAGGTGGCCAGCAACAGGTTGTCGCAGGTGCCATTAGCCATTTTCGAGAGCGTATTGGCCGTTGCGGGAGCCATCAGCATCAGGTCGGCCCAAAGGCCCAGATCCACGTGGTTATCCCAGTCGAGGGTGCCGTCCTCTTCCTTGATAAAATCGAGATGAACGGGATTTTTAGACAGGGTGGCCAGGGTAAGGGGGGTAACAAAATCAACGGCGCTTTCCGTTAAGACCACCTTAACTTCAGCGCCGGCTTTGATCAGTAATCGAACGAGAAAAGCGGTTTTATAGGCGGCAATACCTCCTGAGATACCCAACAGGACCTTCTTGCCGGCTAACATTTATTGTTCGTCTTTCTCCGTGTTCCTGTAATAAATCTTATCCTCCAACCACTCGGCAATAGCCATGGCGTGGGGTTTGGGAAGTTTCTCGTAAAATTTAGAAACCTCGATCTGCTCTTTGTTCTCGAAAACCTCTTCCAGGCTGTCGCTATAGGTGGCGAATTCCTCCAATTTCTCGAGTAACTCTTTTTTGATCTCAGAGTTGATCTGTACCGCTCTTTTTGACACGATGGAAATGGCCTCGTAGATATTTTCCGTGCTCTCATCAAACTCGTTGCGGTTGACAGTTACCGTTGAGACAGGTGCCTTGGTGTTCTTTAAATCGTTCATATTCATTTTGATGTGGTTTCTTGTTCTTTATACTGGGTCAACTCTTTGTTGATATCAGCCAACAATTGATTTGCATCTTTTAAAAAGGTGGTCTGAGGATAATACCTCAGCAGGTTTTTATACGCAGTTTCCGCCGTTTCCAGACGTTCCTGCTTTCGGTTTTCCGTACTGTTGAGAGCGAGGTTGGCTGTTGCTACTAATTTGAGATACAACGCCTCTTCTCTGAAGATAGTTCCCGGGTGATCAGATATGAAGTTGTCCAGGGCGGCGACTGCAGAGATACTGTAATCCAGAATGTAGGAGTTGCCTAATTTGGTGAATTGCTTGGCGATCTCGAAGGCCTTTTTCTCTTTTTTGGTCGTCAGTTCCTTGGCCATCGCATTCGCCTCGGCCAGATATTCGGATTCCGGATACGTGTTGATGAAACTCTGAAGCTTCACCAGCGCCTTGTCTGTATCCGTCTGGTCAAGTGAATATCTGGGTGAAAGCATATAGTAACTCTTGGCTCCCAGGAAGGAAGCCTCTGCTGCCTTATCACTTTTGGGATACGATTTCAAAAACCTTTCGAACTGGTAGCCGGCAAAATTGTAGTTTCTGATCTGGAAATAGGTGTCTGCCAGGAAGAACTGGACCCTCTCACCCTGAGGCTTGCCTGCGTATTTAGGAGCAATTTGCTCGAGCAGGCGGTTGGCCCTTTTAAAGTCCTTGGCCTCATAATATTTTTCGGCCAGGTCGTACTTCGCCTTGACATCTTCGTTCTTGAGGACCTTCTGGTACTCATTGCAGGAGGCGAGGACAAGCAGGCATACAGCCATGGAAAAAAATGTTCGGAGCTTTAAAAACATTTTGCAAAATTACAGAAACCCAGTGGAATATAAAATTAATTCTCAATCACAAACATACGGTGAAAGGACCCGTCAGACAGCACAAATTGAGGAACTTTTAACGTAAGAACGTCAAATGGCAATGGCAAAAGGTTCTATAAAAGCAGCTATTCTGGATTTTAAGGCCGGGGATGCTTCCACAAGGGGTAGCCTGACTCCGGCTCCGGCTATTCCCAGCAATTCAAAAATGGCCTTGATTCCGGCGGGATTCCCTTCCTGGAAAATAAGGTCCATCCCCGGTTTGAGTGCCTCGTGTATCTGCTTCCCACTTTCGTATTCCCCGTTAAGGCCGTGACGCACCAGGCGACTCATTTGGGCAGGCATGCCCTGGGCCAGTACCGAGATGACCCCGATACCCCCTTCCATGATCGTTGGGAGGGCCGTGATATCATCGCCTGAAATCACATAGAACCCCGAGGGGACGGTATTGATGAGTTCACGGATCTGATCCATATTGCCACAAGCCTCCTTGATTGCCACTACATTTGGGCAATCCCGGGCAATGCGCGCTACCGTTTCCGGAAGCATGTTACTTCCAGTTCTTCCGGGAACGTTATAGAGGATAATGGGCTTGGGTGAAGCCTCTGCAAGAGCCTTATAGTGCCTGTAGATACCTTCCTGTGTAGGTTTGTTGTAGTAGGGTGAAACCGAGAGTACTGCGTCAAAAGCAGAGAGGTCAGATTTCTTTAACTCCTCAACCACCTTAGCTGTATGGTTTCCCCCTATTCCGATAACGAGAGGCAAAGCCCCATCATTCTCTGAGATCACCGTCTGGATCACCTTTTCCTTTTCCTGTGGTTCCAGAGTAACCGACTCGCCCGTAGTACCCAGCACCACCAGGTAGTCGACCCCTCCATTGATGGAATGGCGCACAATCCTCCTGAGGGCCTGCAAATCCAGGGAGCCATCCGTTGCAAATGGGGTCACCAGGGCGACACCCGTGCCGTATAATTGTTCTAGCTTCATAGCTCGTTCATTACCCGCAGGTACTTCTTTAGTTCAGCGGTAAATGTATTGAAGTCTTCCATATCCGACTGAATGATCAAATCGTTCAAATCAGGGTCCACCTCTGAGAACCCCGCCTTGATCCTCGCCCGGGTCTTCACGGTCATCAATTTTAGGACAAGGGCGTCTTTCGTGTAATAATTGATCAAAAGATCGTAATCTTTACTGAGGAATTCAAGGGCATAACTGTTCTCTACATCCCCACCCCATCCCAGGTCCTTATCGGAAAATACCGGAGTGGAGTACGGGGAATTCTTGTCGTAAAAAGCCCGGTATCCCATTACCTTGACCGAATTGGGCCGCAGGTTGAGCAAATCGACCAGTTTGTTAAAGGCTTCCGCATTCTGAAAACGGTCAAGGTCAGCTATCACACCCACGAGTCCGAGCCCCTTCTTTTCACTCTCAGACCCTCGTACAGACCTGAGCTCATTTTTCAGGTATTTTTCCCCTGATTTCCTTTTGAACTTATCCTTGAGGGCAGTGAAAAACATGTATCTTTAGGTTTCCACAAAGGTAAAGATTCTCACTGCATCCTGCAGGGGTAAAATTACCACCTTTGATTAACTTTTATATGAAACAATTTGTTGTATTTATAACAATTTGTCTGTGTATTTCCTGTAGACAGGGACCTTCCACCCTCCATTCGATCAGCGGGATGCAGCTGCCTGTCAATGCAGCTATCACTATCAATGATTCCATAGATGCCTTTATCAAGCCTTACAGGGTAAGGGTTAATCAGGTGCTCGACAGTGTCCTGGCCTATGCCCCCGTCACCCTGACCAAGACAGACGGGGAACTGAATTCCTCTGAAGGAAATCTGATGGCTGATATCATCCTCGCCCAGTCGAGACCCATCTTTCAATCCCGCACGGGCAGGCATATAGATATGGCCCTGATGAATTACGGAGGAATACGGAATGTGATCTCGGCCGGACCTGTTACGGCCAGAACAGCTTTCGAAGTCATGCCTTTTGAAAATTATATCGTGGTCCTTGAGATCCCGGGAAGTCTTGTCCGGGAAATGGCTCATTACCTGATCTCCTCAGACAGACCACAGCCCATGGCAGGGTTCCAGATCATCCTGGATCCTCAGGGAAGACTGCAGGCGGTCAATGTAAACGGGATACCCCTGGATGAGAACAAAACCTATTACCTGGCCACCATAGACTACCTGCTCGAGGGGGGTGGAAATGCTGATTTCCTTAAGCAAAATCAGGGGATAACGGATCTGAATTACCTTCTCAGGAACGCGATGATCGATTATTTTACGGCTGTCGACACCGTAAAGGCACAGGTAGATGAACGCTTTATTAAATACGAAAGACGGTGAATAGAAGGTCCTTCATAACAAATAGTCTCGCAGGGGCCGGTTATATGAGCCTCGGTCCTTCCCTCCTTTCCGGTTGTTCTACCGGTAAAAAGCACATCACCATCCTGCACACCAATGACGTGCACAGTCACCTCGATCCCTTTCCTGAGGATCATGCAGCATTTCCCGATATGGGGGGCATCGCCAGAAGGGCGACGCTGATCTCACAAATTCGGGAAGAAAATCCAAATACCCTCCTTTTTGATGCGGGAGATATTTTCCAGGGCACTCCCTATTTCAATTTCTACGGGGGAGAATTGGAATTCAGATTGATGAGCATGCTCAAGTACAATGCCGCCACCCTGGGCAATCACGATTTCGACAATGGGATCGACGGTCTTCTGGCTCAGTTGCCTTACGCAAAGTTCGATTTTCTCTGTGCCAACTACGATTTCTCCAATACCGTCATGGATGGGATGACCTCCCTCTTCAAAGTATTTGAAGTTGACGGGATCAAGGTCGGGGTATTCGGACTAGGCATCGACCTGGACGGACTGGTGACCAAAAAGCTCTACAAGGAAACTCGCTACCTGGATCCGGTAGAGATCTCTCTGGATACAGTTCGGGTGCTGAAGGAGGAAAAGGGCTGTGACCTCATCCTTTGTCTATCCCACCTGGGTCACGAATACAGGAATCCACAGACTGCCAGCGATGTGGTCCTGGCCTCCCGTACCCAGGACATCGATCTGATCATTGGCGGCCATACCCATACCTTCCTCGAAAAACCTGTCATCCACAGGAACCGGAAAGACGAGCAGGTCCTGGTCAACCAGGTAGGGTGTTACGGTATTAATCTGGGGAGGATCGATTTCTATTTTGAACAGGGCAAACTGGTACAGGGGCAAGGCATTACTATATCCGTCTAAATCTACCCCTCATCGAAAGCCTGCTCTTTTTAAGGAATTTTCTCTCAATCCACTTTTGATTTATCGCCCGTGAATTTATCTTGGCATCCTTAATTTAATTATCTCTCGCATGCGCATCCTGTTACTCCTTTTCCTTCTCTTATCTCTGCAGCCCGGCTCTGCCCAGAATCCTTATGGCATACAATTCCGACAACAAAACCGCGACCTGGTCTGTCAAAGATGCACTCAGGCCTTTGCCCGAAAACCCAATGAAGTAAAGTTTTCGATTCAGGTAGACGATAACAACACCCTCTATTTTGAGGTCACAGATAAGAGCTGGTTCAACGAGGTTTTTAAGAATGCAGGAGACGGGCTGGCCTTAGACCTGGTTTCTAAGGAGCGGTATGACTGCCTTGAGATCCTGCTGGATGTAGGCCAGATCCGAGGAGAACTCCTGCCTCCTGTTTATGCCCAGGAATTGAAAAAAACGCTGAAACCTTATGGAAAAGACCGTTTCAGGGCCCGACTCGGCAAGGTGCCGGCCGCTTACCAGGGGAAACAGATCGAATTCAATATGCTTTTCCTGAACGACAAAAACCTGTGCCGGTACCAGACCATCTATAACCTGGCAGCCTACCGATGGGACCTCCTGGACATGGGGATGTATCTCGATTCCGTGACCTACCTTCCCAAGGCTATTGCCAGGGCAGATGAAGAGGCCTACACCATGAGGTACAAAACCCTGACTTTCACCGTCCCTTTTGAAAAAAATAAATCGACCTATTCTCCGGATGATATCAAACCCATGTACGATTCCCTCAGGCTGACGGATTTCAACATTACCAGGATCAATATTCGGGGCTATTCTTCCGTGGAAGGGAATTTGGAACGAAATCTCGAATTACAGCAAGGCAGGGCTAAAAGTATCGTGGATGCCCTTCAGTCCTTTCAGCAACCCACCATGGTCACCGAGGTCTCCTCGGCCGAAAACTGGGTTGAATTCCTGACAGATATAGAGGGAGGTCCTTTTGATTACATGAAGGATCTGAGCAAAGTTGAGGTCAAAGGAAAACTGACAGGGGAAACGGCTGCTGAGCTCGAACCCCTGCTCAGCAGGCATCGAAAAGCTGTCGTCAAACTCGATCTGGAACGAAAGGACCCCTATAAGAATCAATCCGCAGATGCCCTCGTGGGCATGTTCAACAATGCCATAAACGAGAATTCACTCAGCGAGGCAGAGAGGTTACAGCAATCCATATTCGAAAAACTGAAAAACAAGGAGGCTGATCCGAGCACCCTGAACCAGATGCGGATCCCCCAGCAGGCAGAATTCCTTCCCTTTTTGAATCGCAGGGCGGGGATGCGATATCTGCTGGATGAACGCTACCTCCTGATCGCCTTCAATGAACTCGAAGCCCTTGAAAAGCTGGCCCCAAACGACAAACGTATAAAATACAACCTGGCAGCCTTGGAGTTAAAACTATGGAGGTACAGCGTACAACCCATCGATGAGTCAAAACTAAGGAATGACATAGCACAATTGAAGAATCTGGGTGTTGACCCGGGCCTGGTCGAGAGAATGCTGGTCAATTACAACATCGTCAAGAGCGAATTCCTGATGCGCAAACGGGATTACCAGGGGAAAGATCGGGCAGTGGATTACATTTATTCTCATTACCAGGATGTACCGCTTACCGACGTTGAATATTTAAGCCTCTCCCAATATCTTGCTTATTACGCCAATACCGATAAAGCTGTACGGGTGATTCAGGACAGGGTCAAACGGATCGATGTGGACGAGGACCTCTTGTTCTATTATCTCAACCTTACCCTGGTGGACAAGGAGCTTACCCGGGAAGACCGTTACCGCACCATTATGCTCAATGCGATCAACCTGAACAAAGACCGGTACTGCGAACTTTTCAATGCGCCCGCCGATGGAGGGGTTACATTCCAGCTCCTTGAGAATGATTATCTCCGGGATACCTATTGTGAGAACTGCGTTTCGGAATAATATTTTAGATCCAGATCACAAGATCTGATTAAGCAGGTCTGTGAACTCCTCTTGCAAAGGCTTGGAAGGCCTCCTTTTCCCTGCCCTGCCATACCAGTAGTCGGCGTTCCACAAGTCGCCTTCCTTACGATGCAAGTAGGCGTGTACCCAACTGGCCCACCGATCAGACAGGTGGTCCACACACTCGTGTGCCCTGTACCAGTCACCTTTTGCATCCCACCACATGGCCTGTAATTCTGGCTTCCACTGAGAGGAGGGATATTCATTTCTCAGCGTTGCCTCAAACTCTTGGAGGTTGACGGGAATTTTCATAATACCTATGATAAATTTTTGGTGTACTTCGGACATAAAAATAACCGTTTCATCCGGATTGCACCGGGTTAAACAGATGAATATGATTACTTTTTAGATCGATCTAACCCATTAAAAACCAAACCGATGAAAAGATTGATTATTTCTACAATTCTGACATTCACGCTATTCCTGGGTGGCTTAATAATTGCGCAGGCTCAGGAAAGTGAACAGGCTCCCATCTGGGAATCTATCATGCTGGTACCGGACAACACTAAACTGAAGGTTTTGGGGGAAAATATTCGGAAACACAATATGAAATACCACAAAGAAGGGGCTTTCAAGTCTACGGTATACAATATCGTGACCGGACCACATTCCGGTAAGCTGGTATGGATGATGGGCCCCCTCCAATACAGTGATCTCGATAAACGGCCGGCAGCCGGGGGACACGATGAGGACTGGAGGGACAACATCATGCCCTATGTCAAACGCATAGAACAGGGAGAGTACTGGAAAGACATGGTCAAATGGTCCAACACAGACATGCTCCCAAATGACGCATCTGCCCATCCCATCCTCTATGTCCGATACTGGGAAGTTAATGGAGAGCACGGGTTCGGGGTGGATTTGCATCTCGATATGGCCAGTGCAACGATAAAGGCCATGCCGGGCAATAATCCCTGGGGTGTCTATGATAATGAATTCAGGCAAGGGAAGATAGGAAGGCACCTGGCCACGGTGTCTTTTATCAAGAACTGGACCGATTTTGGAACTTCCTGGCCCTTCCGGGAGACCTTTGACAAAGTCCACGGGGCAGACAGGTGGGATCCCTACGTTAGAAACCGAAATGCTACCTTCACCGACTGGTGGGACGAGGTCTGGGTATACGACAAAGCCCTGAGCGGAGATTAATTACCGAGCTTGCAGTTATAAAAGATAACCCTCCTTCTCCGGGAGGGTTATTTGATAAGGGCCATAAATTCGGCTTCGGAGATAATAGGCACGCCCAGGTTCTCCGCTTTGCTCCGCTTGCTGGGACCCATATTGTTCCCGGCCACCAGGTAGGAGGTCTTGGACGAGATCGAGGAACTCACCTTGCCCCCATTGTCTTCGATGAGTTTTTTGAGTTCCGTCCTTTCGAGGTTTTCAAAAACCCCCGAGACTACCAGGGTTTTCCCTTTCAGTTTGTCCGTCTGGTTCTGTAGCTGTTCTTCGGAAAGGGAGAACTTCAGGCCATAGGTTTTAAGCCTTTCTACTATCTCCCGGTTCTTCTCCTCCCGGAAGAAAGACACCACGCTTTCAGCGATCCGCCCGCCTATCTCGTTGACCTGCATAAGAGATTCCTCTGATGCCTCCATAAGAGCATCTATATTTTTGTAGGCCCTTGCCAGGACTTTGGCAACAGTCTCACCTACATACCGTATCCCCAGGGCAAAGAGGACGCGTTCAAAAGGGATCTCAACGGAGGCTGCGATGCGCCGGATCAGGTTCTCGGCAGATTTCTCGGCCATACGCTCCAGGGGAACGACCTGCTCTTTGGTAAGCGTGTAGAGATCGGCATAATTCCGGATAAGTCCCTCCTTAAAGAGGAGTTCCACAGTCTCGCCTCCAAGACCTTCAATATCCATAGCTTTACGCGAGATAAAATGTTGTATCCTCCCCGTGATCTGGGGGGGACATCCGGTGGAATTCGGGCAAAAATGCTGGGCTTCTCCTTCCTTGCGTTCAAGAGGAGTGTTGCATTCCGGACAATGCGTGATATATTCTGTCGGGCTGGAGTCCTGGGGTCTTTTTGAAACATCCACCCCCACGATCTTGGGGATGATCTCCCCTCCTTTTTCTACCATGACGGTGTCCCCTTCCCGAATGTCTAATTTGGCGATCTGGTCGGCGTTATGAAGGGAAGCGCGTTTTACCGTGGTACCCGCCAGAAGAACAGGAGAAAGATTCGCCACAGGGGTAATGGCCCCTGTTCTCCCTACCTGGTAGGTGATCTTCTCCAGCACGGTCACAGCCTGTTCGGTCTTGAATTTATAAGCGATGGCCCAGCGGGGGGATTTAGCCGTATACCCGAGTTCTTCCTGTTGTTGCAGCTTGTTGACCTTGATGACCACCCCATCTGTCTCATAGGGCAACTCGTGCCTGTGGAGGTCCCAGTGATCGAGGTAGGTGAAGACCTCCTCCAGGGAGCGGCATAAGGCAGCCTCGGAGGGGATCTTGAACCCCCATTCCCTGGCTTTTGAAAGCAATTCGAAGTGTGTGGAAGCCCCGAGGTCCCTCCCCACAAGTGCGTACAGCAGGCAGTCCAAAGGTCTTTCGGCCACCAGGGCGCTGTCCTGCAGCTTCAGGCTGCCCGAAGCCGTATTCCTTGGGTTCATGTACGGGTCTTCCCCTTCCCTGATGCGTTGTTCATTCATTTTCTGAAATCCTTCAAGGGGAAGGATGATCTCCCCCCTGATCTCAAATTTTTGTGGAAAATTTCCCCTGAGCTGCAGGGGCACAGACCTGATCGTCTTCACATTGGTGGTCACATCATCCCCCTGGAAACCATCCCCGCGGGTAAGGGCCTGCACAAGGTGTCCATTTTCATAAGTAAGGCTGATGGAGGCTCCGTCGTATTTCAGTTCACAGCTGTACTCCACTTCAGAATCACCCAAAATCCTCTGGATCCGCTGCACCCAATCCTGGAGTTCTTCCCGGGAATAGGAGTTGTCGAGCGAATACATGCGGTGCTGGTGGACGACGGTGTTGAAATTCTTGGTGACCTCACCCCCCACCCTCATGGTAGGGGAACTCTCGTCCCTGAATTGCGGATGGGCTTCCTCCAGGGTCTGCAGTTCCTTCAGTTTCATGTCGAACTCGTAATCCGAAATCACTGGGGAATCGAGCACGTAATACCGATAATTGTGATCGTGTAATTCCTTTCTCAATGCTTTGATCTTCTCTTCAGCAGTCATGTTTCATCTATTAGATCCTTTGTTTTGCCTTTACAAATCTGTCATGCCCGTGCAGGTCCTTCAATACCTCAACTTCGGTAAAACCAACCTCGGAAAGAAGATCCTTCACCTCTTGTCCAAATCTCTGGTTGATCTCCAGGTAAAGGTGGCCGCCCTCTGCTAGTCCTTTCCTCGCTGCTCCCGTAATATATTCATAAAATAACAGGGGTCTGTCATCGGGAACGAAAAGAGCTGTGGCGGGTTCCGCGTCCTTTACATGGGGATCCATCAGGGCCTTTTCCTCTTCAAGCACATAAGGTGGATTGGATATGATAATTTGATAGAATTCCGCCTCAATTTCCATATGGGTCATATCCGATTCGGAAAATTGAACGCTAACGTCATTAGCGCTCGCATTCTCTCTGGCCAGATTCAAGGCCTTACCGGAAATATCTATGGCAAAAACCTCGGCCTGCGGCAGGTATTTGGCGAGGGAGATCGCAATACAACCGCTCCCGGTGCCCAAATCCAGGATTCTGAGGGGTGGGCGGTCTTCCTGATGCCTTGCGATTACCAGTCGAACCAGTTCTTCCGTTTCCGGCCTCGGGATCAACACATGTTTGTTGAGCCTGAAGTTGAGGTCCATAAATACCTTGCTGCCCAATACGTAATGCAGAGGCTGACCCTGCCTGAGGGCTGCCAGCCCACGGAAGAATTCGCCCTCCTCTTCCCTGGAAATGATCCAGTTGGGGTGCATGGCCAGATGGAACCGGGGCTGACCCAAATAATGTTCCACAAAGTGATGAAAGAAATGTTCAACCTCTTCCCGACCGTATTGATGATCGAGTTCCTTATGAAAAATATGCCGTATCTCCTTGAGTAACACCTTGTAAACCCCACTTGAAATTCTGTCCCGGCCCAATCCTGACCCCGCTTCTGCAAACCTTTTCCGGGCACATTCCGATTCCCTTTTTAAATCCTATTTTTGCTGGGTGAAGATACACGAAAAATATATTCTCAGGTGCATAGAGCTGGCTAAAAACGGACTGGGCACAACAGCTCCCAATCCCATGGTAGGCTGTGTGATCACCGTTGATGGCAAGATCATAGGTGAAGGATTTACCAGTCCCTATGGAGGACCTCATGCGGAGGTAAATGCCATCCATTCAGTATCGGATAAAGAGCAACTCAAAAAGGCCACGCTTTACGTTAGCCTGGAACCCTGTTCCCACCATGGGAAGACCCCTCCCTGCGCCGACCTGATCATCAGGCACGGAATACCCCGCGTGGTCATCGGGATCAGGGACCCGCATAAAAAAGTGGACGGGAAAGGAATTGAAAAATTACTGGCTGCCGGTATAGAAGTGACCTGCCCTGTACGGGAACAGGAGTGCCGGGTGCATCACAGGCGATTCCTGACCTACCAGGAGAAGGATCGCCCCTATGTCATCCTGAAATGGGCAGAGAGTGGGGATGGATTCATCGCCCCTGACCCCGATATGCGGGGATCCAAACCCCAGCCTTACTGGATAACAACCCGCCATTCCCGTCAGTTGGTCCATCAGTGGCGAACAGAAGAACAGGCCATCCTGGTGGGTACGACCACCTGTGTAAAGGACAATCCGAAACTCACCCCGAGAACCTGGGTCGGCAATTCCCCCCTGAGGGTGGTGATCGACAGAAAACTGAAGATCCCAAAGGACTACCATATATATGATGGTTCAGTAAAGACCCTGATCCTTACAGAGGAGGGGCTGATTTCTGAATCCGCTTCGGGAGTTGACTATGCGCCCCTCGATTTCACGGAAAACCTCCCGGTGCAAATCTGTGACCGACTTTGCGAACGAGGGATCCAAAGCGTGATTATTGAAGGTGGGGCCAAAACCCTGAAATCCTTTATCGAAGCCGGACTCTGGGATGAGGCCCGGATTTTTACGGGCCCGAAACCATTGAAAAGCGGAATTAAATCTCCTCCAATCCATGGAAAAGAAGTGAGCAGAACTCAGATCGGGAATGATCTCTTAAGGATTCTGAGAAATGATTAAGAACCTGCTCTTTGATTTCGGTGATGTCTTTATCAACCTCGATAAAGAGGCTACGCTGAGAAAGCTGAGTGAGGCGGGTCATACTGAAATCAGTGCAGAGATGCTTCCCGTGATCTTTCAATATGAAAAGGGCCTGATATCCTCCGAAGAATTTACTGCCAGTGCCATGAAATACCTCCCCGGTATAGAAAAGGTGCAACTGGTAGAGGCCTGGAATGCTATAATTTTGGACTTTCCGGAGCACCGCTTGGATTTTATCAGAGGCCTGGCATCCCGAGACACATACCGCCTGTTCCTGCTGAGCAATACCAACAGCCTTCATATAGAGAAAGTGAAGGAAGAGATGGGAAATGAGAGATATTTGGCATTTGCATCCTGTTTTGAGCGGTTTTACCTCTCTCACGAGATCGGGATGCGGAAACCGGAGCCGGAAGTCTTTGAAATGATCCTGGAACAGAATGCACTGGTGGCCACTGAGACTCTCTTTATAGATGACACCCTCGAACACATCGAAAGTGCGTCGCGCCTGGGTTTCAGGACCTGGCATCTGAAAGTGGGAACAGAAGAGGTTACGGATCTGTTTAAAAAGGTATCCGGATGACAGACCTCGCCCTCAGTATCCTCTGCTCCAGTCTGATCTTTGTGATCTTCAAGCTGTATCCCCGATTTCGGGTACAGACGCTCTATGCCATCATCTTTAATTATATAACCGCCTGTCTCGTAGGCTTTACCTTGATGGATGAGTTCCCCGATATCACCCTGATCCCCGGAAAGAGCTGGTTTCCGGGAACGGTGCTCATGGGTGTGCTGTTTATCCTCATCTTTAACCTCATGGCCCGGACCTCTCAACTACTCGGGGTTTCCGTAGCTTCTGTTGCCACAAAAATGTCCCTGACCATTCCCGTCGTCCTGGGGGTACTCCTTTACGGAGAAGCGTTGGGAGTGCTAAAGGTTTCAGGGGTGATCCTGGCGCTCTTTGCCGTCTATTTCAGTTCCCTCAAAAACAAACACCTCCCCCTTAACAGGCGATTGCTTTACCTCCCGGCACTTGTATTTCTGGGGTCCGGGATCATAGATGCCAGTATACAGTACTTTGAACAGAATGTATTGTCAGCCGGGGAATTTCCCCTGTTTTCCTCCACCGTATTCGCCAGTGCTGCCTGTTGCGGCCTTGTTTTTGTCGCTTTCAGGGCCGCAAGGGAAAAGATAGTGATTGCTCCCCGCAGTATCCTGGGTGGAATCGCCCTGGGTGTCCCTAATTTCTTTTCGATTTATTTCCTCCTGAAGGCCTTGCAGAATGAGGTCCTGAACAGTGCCTCCGTATTCACCATAAACAACGTGGCTATCGTCATGTTCTCCACCCTCCTGGGCATCGTGCTGTTCAGGGAAAGGCTCAGCGGCAGGAATTGGGTTGGGATAGGATTGGCTGTATTGAGCATCGTTCTGGTCGCGGCATTTTGAGAAAAAAATGGAGATCCACCAATTTAGAACACTGGCAGCACCGATAGAAGGTGTGATCCTGAAGGAAAAAAAGAGCAAATTCCTTGGCTACGCCTATCCGGTATCAGATGAAAATCAGATAGGAGAGTTTCTCACCCGCCTGAAACAGGAACACGAGAAGGCCAACCATGTTTGCTATGCCTGGCAATTAGGGACTGAACCGACAGTTTGGCGCGTGCATGACGACGGAGAGCCTAAAAACTCCGCAGGCATGCCCATCTTCGGTCAGATTCAGGCTTTCGAGCTCACCGACATCTTCCTGGCAGTGGTACGTTATTTCGGGGGAACCAAATTGGGAGTAGGAGGCCTCATCTCGGCCTATGGTGCAACCGCCCGCCAGACCCTTGAGGAGGGGGAGGTCATCACCATAACCATCAACAGGGAGGTATACATTGAATTCGATTACAAACACGTACACAAAGTGATGCAGTTGATCAAACGACATCAGATCAAGATCAGATCGGAGGAAAATGAAATAAGGGCAAGATACGCTTTGGATGTTCCTGTAAGTCGGTTTAACAAGGTCCTCCAGCAACTCAGGGGCATACCCGGGATCAGGGTGAAGCTGCGATCTTAAATTATGTGTCCTGCAAGGGCGCTAAGCAGGATTCAATTTCTCCAGGATGGCCGGCGGACATTTGACCGGTTTAGAAGTGTGCATATCCATAAAGGCGAGCACGGTATTCGCAGTGACCAGGAGTTCATCCCTTTCATTCCTGATATCATAGTCGAACTCTATCTTCACGACCGGGGTTTTGGTCAGTCTGGTAACCACGGTCAGCAGGTCGTCATAGGTGGCTGATTTTCTGAAATGCATTTGCAGGGAAATTACAGGCAGCATGATCCCGTCTTTTTCCATCTGTTTGTAAGAAAATCCAAGGGAACGCAACCACTCTACCCGACCCATCTCCAGGTACTGGGCATAGT
Source organism: Muriicola sp. (assembly GCF_041567615.1). Lineage (GTDB taxonomy): Bacteria > Bacteroidota > Bacteroidia > Flavobacteriales > Flavobacteriaceae > Muriicola. The sequence continues at coordinate 2,036 of NZ_JBFGBM010000015.1, read as the reverse complement.
TGCCGTGGTAGACAACCCCCATCTGGTCGGTTTCTCCATATCGTACCCTGAAAGAAAATTTGTTTTGATGCCCCATTTATCGGTTAAAAAAGCTATATTTAAAAATGGATGAAAATGGTTTGGAACATGCGAAAAAAAAAGGATAAATTCAACCTCAAATCATTTTTTTTTTAGCTTTTTTGTTCACATATTTGTCTCACTCAAGAAGGCAGATTTTCCGCTCTGTTTTCAACCAACTGGCTTGAATCACTAACCGACAAAGAGAGTTTTTTTACAATGAGTGTAACTGCTAATTCCGTATGGAACAATTGTTTGGCATTTATCAAAGATAACATCCAACCGCAGGCATTCAAAACATGGTTCGAACCGATTAAGCCGGTCAAACTCTCAGAGAAATCATTGAGCATACAGGTTCCCAGCAAATTCTTTTACGAATGGCTGGAAGAGCATTACGTGAAATTGCTGAAGGTGGCCCTCACCAAAGAGCTGGGCGACCAGGCCAAACTGGTCTACATCATCAAGATGGAAAATACCTATGGCAACAAGGAACCTTTTACAGAACGTATTCCCAGCGCCAACCGTGGAAATGTAGGTGCACAGGAGATGGACGTACCTGTTAAATCCAAGAACCCGGAGCTGAAAAACCCCTTCGTGATCCCGGGAATACGCAATATCAAGATCGAATCCCAGTTAAATCCCAACTATAATTTTGATAATTTCCTGGAGGGTGATTCTAATCGCCTGGCCAGATCTGCTGGGATGGCTGTGGCGAATAAACCCGGAGGAACATCTTTCAATCCCTTGCTTATTTTTGGCGGGGTTGGGCTTGGCAAAACGCATCTGGCACATGCTATTGGGGTTGATATCAAGGACAAATACCCGGAGCGCACCGTACTGTACATCTCGGCTGAAAAATTTACACAACAGTACATAGAATCGGTAAAGAAGAATACCCGGAATGACTTTATACACTTCTATCAGCTGATCGATGTACTAATTATTGACGACGTCCAATTCTTTTCCGGAAAATCTGGAACTCAGGATGTCTTCTTCCACATTTTCAACCATTTACATCAGAACGGAAAACAGGTGATCCTCACTTCTGACAAGGCGCCCGTAGACATGCAGGATATCGAGCAACGCCTGCTTTCCCGTTTCAAGTGGGGTCTTTCTGCAGAATTGCAAAACCCCGATTACGAGACCCGGATATCCATTCTGAAGAACAAGCTTTATCGGGACGGTGTGGAAATGCCGGATGAGATCATTGAATACGTCGCAAAACACATCAAGACAAATATCAGGGAACTCGAAGGCGCCATTATATCGCTGATCGCCCAGTCTTCCTTTAACAAAAGGGAAGTGACCCTGGAACTGGCCCAGCAGGTGGTAGAGAAATTCGTCAAGAATACCAAGCGGGAAGTTTCCATAGATTATATCCAGAAAGTAGTCTCTGATTACTTCGAAATGGATGTGGCCACACTCCAGTCCAAGACCCGCAAAAGGCATATCGTCCAGGCCAGGCAACTCGCCATGTTCTTTGCCAAGAAATTTACAAAGGCTTCCCTGGCCAGCATAGGATCCCAGATTGGCAAAAGGGATCACGCCACCGTACTCCACGCTTGTAAAACCGTAGATAACCTCGCTGAAACAGATAAACAATTCAGGAAATACATCGATGACCTGACCAAGAAGTTCTCCTGATCCGTATGAAAACAAGGGTGCTCATGGTATGTCTGGGAAATATTTGCAGATCTCCATTAGCTGAAGGTATACTAAAATCCAAGGCAGACGCTGAACGCATCGAGGTAGATTCTGCAGGAACAGCGGGTTATCATGTGGGAAATCCCCCCGATCCCAGATCTGTGGCCATCGCAAAAAAATACAAAATCGACATCAGTACCCAACGCTGCCGTAGATTCAGCAGGGCCGACTTTGATCGTTTCGATCACATACTGGTCATGGACAGGGCCAATTACAGGGATGTTATATCCCTGGCAGAAAATGAGGCCCAGAGGGAAAAAGTGCGTTTACTCCTT
>NZ_JBFGBM010000014.1:0-23768 GCF_041567615.1 Muriicola sp. | reverse complement strand
TGACTGCAATGGATCACCAGCCCCAGCATGAGCGCGGAAGCGGCGTAGTAAAACACTTTTTTCATGGGTTGGTCTTTTGGTTGGTTATCGGTTTTTAAGGTTGGTTTTCAGTTTATTTTCACATAGGTGCTTTAGCTTGTTCTTTCTGTATCCACTCCCTGGCCGGACCCATCCAGGCTTCGTTTGGGGTGTATAAAAAACCATGCCCCAGTCCGGTATTGATGCCTATTTGTTCAAAGGTCTCAGCCTCAGGAGAGCGCTCTATCCAGTAGGTGTAATCCTTCCCTGCGATCTGGTCCGAGGCTTCGTAGATCCCCAGTACATGCCCGTGGAGGTGCCAGTCAAATTGCTTTTCATTGCGGTCGCTGTTCGCCCCCAGTAGCACATAGTTCACGGGTTGGGGGTTTAGGTGGGAGACCTGCATGGCCATCAGTCCGCCCATGGAGGCTCCAATGACGGTAATGTCACGGGGGGATACGCCTTTTTCGATCAGCTGGTCTATCTCGCCGGATGTCTTCCGGCAGAAGTCGTCAAAATCGGTTTGGGTGGTACGCACCTCGGCATGTACCTCGTACCCATCAGCTTTCAGGGCATCGATGATGGCTTCGTATTCATAGGGGCCGAATTCCTCGCTAACCGCGTGCTTGCCCTGCACCGAAACGATCATACCGTGAAGATAAAAGACATGTTTCATACCCTTGGTTTGCTTGCATGACAAGGTGGTGCTTATCATGCAGATGAGCAATATGGCAGAGGCTCCGGACATGGATATGTGGCTGGTTCGTAGTAAATTACAAAATAAAAGAACACAAAGCCGAAACTGTCCCTACAATTAAGTGACCCTGATGGGATCACCTGGGGAATTGAAGCCTCACTTCCCGTGAAAAGTCCTCCCATTCCTTCAACAACTCCCGGTACTTTTCCGGTGCCTGCAGCCTGAGGTCCTGCTGTTCCCCCAGGTCCCTGGACAGGTCGAAAAGCTCAAACCGGGATTCCCGGAAGGGGCGGGTACTGTTGGTGATCTTCCAATCCCCCTTTCGCAGCATGGTGTATTCTGCGTGCTCCAGGGCGAATACATAGTCCTCCGAATGGGCCGAGGACTTTTTACCCGAGAGAACGGGCACCAGGGACTCCCCTCGCATGGGATATACGCTCCGGCCTTTCCAGGTTTCGGGATAGGGGATGCCCGTGAGGTCCAGGACAGTGGGCGCAATATCCATGATGGAGGCAAATGCCTCACTCGTGCCCGCAGGACCTATCCCCGGTCCCGTGATGATCATGGGCGTTATGATGCCTCCATTGGTGGTGAACTCCTTGTAGTACCGGAATGCCGGGGTAGCCGCCTCTGCCCAGGGAGGCCCGTAGGAAATGAAGGAATCGGGCTCTCCCATAGTCTCGAAGTCATCATTGAAATAGGGATTGACGTAGGGCCTGATTTCGGGGTCCGAGAAATAGTCCTCCCCGGCTGCCCCGTTGTCTGAAAGGAAGATGATCAGGGTGTTCTCATACACCCCTGCCTCCTTTAAGTGGTGAATGATCCTCCCGATATTCTCGTCCAGGTTGTCTACCATCCCTGCATAGATCTCCATTTTCCGGGATTCCCTTTTCTGTTCTTCCTCAGAAAGAGATGCCCAGGGGCGGATGGAGGGATGAAGGGCGGGTAATTCAGCTTCTTCCGGGATCAGGCCGGAATCCTTTAGGCTCCGGAACCTGCGCTCCCTCAGGTCTTCATACCCGGCATCGTACCTCCCTTCGTACTTGCTGCTGTACTTTTTGTCGACCTGCAGGGGCCAGTGGGGTGCCGTATAGGCCGCATAGGCAAAAAAAGGCTCCCCATCCTCCTGTTGGGTCTCGATATAGGAGATCAGCTTATCGGTATACCGGTCTGTGGAGTAGGTCCCTTCGGGCCACTGGGTGGTTCTCCCGTCTTCGGTATAATTCGAGGTTGCTCCCGGGCCAAAGAAACTTATGCCGTTAAAATGGTTCCCCACCCCTTCGAGCAGGACATAGGAGTGTTCAAACCCAAGTGCCTGCGGATTGTATTGTGGCTGGGAACCCAGGTGCCATTTCCCGGCCATATAGGTATGGTATCCGTATTCCCGGAGGATCTCAGGCAGGGGGGCCACCCTTTCGGTCAGGTGCCCTTCGTATCCGAAGACTTCCACTTCCAGGGCCTGCCTGCCCAATCCGGCAACATGGTTGTCATTCCCGGTCAGGAGCATGGCGCGGCTGGGGGCGCACATAGGTGCCGTATGAAACCTGCTGAACCGCATGCCGGCCATGGCCAGGCTGTCTATGTTCGGGGTGTGTATCTCCCCCCCAAAAGACCCCAGGTCTGAGTATCCCAGGTCGTCTGCTACCAGAACCAGGATGTTGGGGAGATCCTTCCGGACCCGGACCTCGGGACTTCCACTACACCCCAACAGCAGAAGGCCCCACAAAAAGGCCCCAAACAGGCGAACCTCCCTAAATCGAGTGATCATTTCAAAAAATGGGTTCCTTTTCCACATGGGAAGAGCGTTCTCTTTATCCTGCTGCCCATCCTGACGGCAGGGCATTCACTTATGACGCCGGTCTCATAAAGGAGGGGATGAGTGAGCGCAGACCAAAATAGATCCGTCCCCTGAGCCCCGCTTTTACGATATGGTTGTAGGTGCTTATGGGCAATTGTTCGATGATCTCATGGGCCAGTTTTACCTTTTTTCCGGGACCCCTGAGCCTGAACTGGGTGGCTTGTGTTGGGCCGTACATCAGGTGGAGCCAGATCTTTGGGTGAGTGAAGAAATAAGAGCGCAGGGGAGGGTAGCAACCTATGATCTTCGCCATGCCGTTCATGTAGCGGTGATAGTCCACCAAACTTCGGATCCTCGTGGCGTTCTCCTCAAATTGTTCCAGGTACATGGCCTCGTCTTGCTTTGCTGCCTGTATCATTTCTTCTTTCTCCGGGAGTTTCATATCCCCGTCGAAGATCAGGGCGCAATATCGCGCCTGCATTTCCATGATAGGGAACTGGCTTCCAAAACCGGGCCTGGCCCATCCGATCCAGGCCAACTGGTCTCCGTAATCCGGATGGAACATGTGTTTGTACAGGCTTCGGGGGTCACAGGCTTCCAAACCTTCGGGCATAAAATCGGCCCGGTTGAGGTAGCCTGTACTGAAAACAACAGCATCCACATCTTCCAGGACGGCTCCATCAGCCGTTACCAGGGTTCTCCCGCCATCCTTTACCCGGGTGACGGCCCCTACCACCCTGCATCCATGATGCGCTATGGCCTTGGGCAGGGCCAGGGTCTTGGTCCCGAAGATCCCCCAGATCCCATTGCGCGACCTTACCTTTTCATTGAGGTCAGCCAGGGCGTCAAAGACAGGGTCCTTGCGGCCCCGTTCCAGTTTGAGGACAAACGGGCTTAGCTTGCGGCCGTATTCCCGGGGCAGGTCCCAAATACCCCTGTGCGTGGAGACATCAGCAGCGTGCCCTCCCCTTTTCCGGGGCACGATCCACCCGGTGGTCTCCCGCAAACTCACCCACGACCGATTGGCCACCTGGGAGATCTCGTAGGCTACGTCCGACCCGGATTCTCCTCCGCCCACCACCAGTACGTTCTTGCCCTTGAAAGGTTCTGCATTGGTATACTCCTTGGAATGTGAAAAAGAAACTTCTGTGAGTTCTTTCGTCCATTTTGGGTACCTCGGGATGTTATTGTTGCCGATGGCGACCACCAGGTGGACGCAATGGAGGGCTTCCCCGTCAGCAAGCCGGACCTCCCAGCTCCTGTCATCATTTTGTGACACGGCTTCTACCCGACTCTCAAAACGGATGTGGTCCAGGACACGGAAGTGTTCGGCATAGGAGGTCCAATATGCCACGGCCTCCTCTTTGGTCCAGAAATGATGGCTCTTGCCTTCCCCTACCCAATAATCCGAGAACATGCTGAAGGTCACTGAGGAGGTGAGCACTAGGTTGTCATAGCTGCGGGAAAAGACCCCGCCAAGGCCCGATGCCTGCTCCAGGCAGACTACCTCTGTGATCCCCTTTTCCAGCAGTTCCTTGGTGGCCACGATACCTCCCGGCCCAGCGCCTATGACTATACATTTCATCATCATTCCGTGTCTTTTAATGCAACCGTGATGCCTGCAAAGCCAAGCAGTTCTGCCCGATCCTCTTCCGGAGTCAGGTGAGTTAATGGGGGTTTGGGTATTAAATGTATGATTTCCGGGGGGATAATCTCAAATATTTCCGCATACAAAAAAGATTGGCCGGGAGCACCATTCCTGATGGATATCTGTGAATAATTGGCCACACTGTGGTTCTGATCCGTCTTAAAATCGCGTTTTACCCATTCCGGCAGGCATACTCCACACTGAAACATCAAGTCTTTGGTGTAGGGGATCCCCCCATCCACCAGGGTCTTCCCAAGAAGTTCGCCTGCTGTGATGCGTCCATGGGCGGCCGCGATCAGCGGGTGTTCAGTATTCCGGAAACGCACGATCCCAAGCGTCCTGGAAATTCGTTCTTTATCCATCAGATGGACGATGCGCAGGGTGTGATCCTGTTGGAGGATCCGCAGGAAAATCGGACCGAATAATTCTTCAAGGAGTGCAGTATGTAGCTTCTTCACATTCATCCTGTACAGGACTCTTATACAGGAAAGATAGTCAGAAATTACTAAAGATTAGACCAAACACCTAAAGGCCCGGTTTGTCATTCAATTTCCCGGTCGAAGGTTCGAAAGATTCCAGGATTTTGGTGAGACTTGAGGGAGATGTATACCCGCCCGACATGCCTTTAGAGCATTTACTCCCTTTCCTGGCAGAGTTCAATCAGAACTCCATTGGTCGTTTTAGGATGTAAAAAGGCCACCCATTTGTTATCTGCGCCCATTTTGGGCTCTTCATTCAGGACGGTAAAGCCCTCGGCTTTGAGGCGGGCGATCTCTGCCCGGATGTCTTCCACGTCAAAGGCGATATGGTGGATGCCCTCCCCTTTCTTTTCAATGAATTTCGCGATGGGGCTGTCCGGGTGGGTGGCTTCCAGGAGTTCTATCTTGTTGGGGCCCGCCTTAAAAAAGGAAGTCTTAACCCCTTCTGAGGCCACTTCTTCCGTCTTGTAGTGGGGAGTGCCGAAGAGCCTGGCAAAGAGTGCGTTGCTCTCTTCCAGGTTTTTGACGGCAATGCCCAGGTGTTCTATTTTTTTCATGCTGTGAATTCTCTTTCAAAAATAGCCTTTTAAGGGCATTTTATTTAAAATCCGGCCCCTAGTCCAGACTATATCCCAAAAAAAAAGGAGAATCTGCTAAAAAACCACGGGAAACCCACAATAAATGGGGATATAACTTGTTCTAAAAATGGGAATTATGTAAGAATTTTCTATCTTCGATGTAAGCCAACCATTTTTTTTGTAAGACCAATCTCAACCCTATGGTGAATACCTCCATCCCACTCTACGACGCGCCCTTTGCCGTCGCCATCCTTGATAAAGACCTCAACTTTACCGCGATTTCGAGAATGCTGGCCAGATCTTTCAATCTGAATGAATCCGCCCTGGGAACCTCCTTCCTCGACATAAAGGACCGCCTGCCTAACGAACTTTATGTGGATCTGCAGCTGGCAAAGGAAGGGATCAGCAGCCGTTCACAGCCCATGAAATTCCTGCATCCGGATGGGGAGGCCGACTGGTACCAGTGGAAGATCAACCCCTGGCAAAACGGAATAGACGGGAAAGAGATGATCATGTTGCTACTTGAAAAGGTGACCCGCAGGATGCTGGGAGAAGATCTGCATCTCAAGGCCCAGCGCATGGCCCGGGTAGGCAGCTGGATCGTGGATTTGAACAAAAGCACCATTTACTGGTCATCTATCACCAAGGAGATACATGAGGTCCCCCAGGATTTCATCCCTGACCTTGAGACCGGGATCAATTTCTACAAGGAAGGGGTTAGCCGGGACACTATAACCAGGCTCGTAAATGAGGGAATCGAAAAGGGAACACCCTGGGATACGGAGCTCATCCTTGTCACCCAAAAAGGGCGGGAGATCTGGGTACGCGCCATAGGGGAACCCGAAATGATCAACGGAAAATGCGTGCGCATCAGCGGCACCTTCCAGGACATCGATACCCGGAAAAGGGCAGAGCTGGAGGCTGCAAAGGTCCGGGAGCGACTCCAGATCGCCACCAATGCTGCCAGGATCGGAATCTGGGATTTCGATATTGTGAACAACATCCTGGAATGGGATGACAATATGTATAAACTCTATGGCATTACGAAAGATAGATTCAACGGGGTCTATGAAGCCTGGGAGGCTACTGTGCATCCCGAGGACAAGGAAGGGTCAGCCAAAGCAGTGCAGCAAGCCATAGAAGGGAAGAATAAATTGAACATGGATTTTCGTATTCTCTGGCCGGAAAACGAAGTGAGATGGATACATGCCGAGGCTATAGTCTCAACCGATAAAGATGGAAATCCCTTGAAAATGACCGGGGCCAACTGGGACATCACCGACCAGAAAAATGCCGAGGCAGAGATGAAGCACCTGCTCAACACCACCACCTACCAGAATGAAAGCCTGATGAATTTTGCCCATATCGTCTCTCACAACATGCGTTCTCACGGGTCTAACCTGTCTATGCTGACCGATTTCCTCCTGGAAGACCGCATTACAGAAGAAGATAAGCAGAACGCCTTGCAGATGCTCAAAAAGGCCGCTACCGGCCTCAATGATACCATCGCCCACCTGAACGAAGTGGTGCAGATCAAGACCGAAGCCGAACACAAGATGACCTCCCTTGACCTGCACGACATCATCCACAAGGTGAGTCAGAGTCTGGAAGCCCTGTTCGCCTCCAATGAAGTGGCCCTGAAGATCGAGGTGCCTAAGGGGTCCGTGGTGATGGGGGTCATGGCCTATGTGGAAAGCGCCGTGCTGAACCTGATGACCAATGCGGTAAAATACAGGGACCCTGAGAAACCCGGGGAGATTAGTATTACAACAGAATCCCGGGCCAAACGCCTCGTGCTTCACATAGAAGACAACGGGCTGGGGATCGACCTGAAAAAACACGGAGAAAAAATCTTCGGCATGTACAAGACCTTCCACCACCACCCTGAAAGCCGTGGGATCGGACTGTTCATCACAAGGAACCAGATCGAGTCCATGGGAGGGACCATTGTGGTTAGCAGTACGCCGGGAGAAGGAAGCATATTTAGTGTCACCTTAAAGAAACCTTGAAAGTAAAATGAGCAAGATCCTGAGAACAGCTATTGTGGATGATGACCCCATCGTGGTCTTTGGCATGAAACTCATGCTGAAGCAACTGGGCCTGAACCTGGAAACCCATGTCTGGAACAACGGACAGGAAGCCCTGGAAGGCCTGATGGACCTCGTTCACAAGGAGGAGCCCCTCCCGGATGTTCTCTTCCTGGACCTGACCATGCCCATCATGGACGGATGGGACTTTCTCAGCGCCCTCGACAAAGCTCCTATCCCAGGGAAAAAGGAGATCAAGATCTTTGTACTCAGCTCTTCCATCAACCCCGCCGACAAGGAACGCGCCCTCAACAAGAAGCAGGTGACCGACTTTATTTCCAAACCCATTAAGGAAGAAAGGCTAAAGGAAATTTTGTCGCTGGTTTCCTGATACCTAGAGAAATTCCAAATTCCAAATTCCAAGCCTGATAGCTATCGGGGCCAAATTCCAAAAGAGGGTAAACGATTGGCAAAACCATTTATTCGAAAATCCCGAAGGTTTGCCAGAAATAATGGCAAGGCAAGCGGAAGTGCGTTTTGCCTGGTTTTCAAATTGCTTGGACAAAAAATGGCTAAAAGCAGGCAAAAAAGAGCATGGAGCGATAAGCCGCGACCATGGTTTTTGTCTCAGACAGAAAGCATTCGAATTCATCGAAACACTCAGACAAAAAATTTCCTACAAACCTTCTTGATTTTTTGGTTCGTTTTTTATCAAGAAAAAATGAACGGAAAAGAAAAAGAAAGCTTTATGCTAGACCGAAATACAACTTTACCCAAGGTACTCTTTCCGTATAACATCACCCACCCCCAGCCCCTCCCAGGAGGGGAGGATATAAACTGGTTACTTTGGAATTTGAAATTTGGTGCCTGCCTGCCGGCAGGCAGGCTTGGAATTAATCTCATTTCCATTCATTAAACTATTCTCCTTACTTTTGCCCTATGGAAACCCAGAGACAGAAAAAGATAGGCGGTTTGTTGCAGCAAGACCTGGCAGATATCCTGCAGCGGGCAGCTTCACAGGGAGCGCAGGGCACCCTGATCTCTATTTCCAAGGTCAGCGTGACCACCGACCTGTCTATCGCCAAGGTATACGTGAGCATCTTTCCCACGGACAAATCAGGGAAGATCATGGAGGAGATCAAGGAGAGCAACGGCGTGATCCGGCACGAACTGGCCCAGCGCACCCGCCACCAGCTCCGGCGTATGCCCGAACTCCATTTCTACCTGGACGATTCCCTGGAATACATAGACGGCATTGAACGCTCCCTGAAAAAAGGGGACAACCCCATAGAAAACCCGGACCTCCTGCCCCGCAGAAAGAAATCCTGACCATGAATTTCCCCTGGTACATCGCCAAGCGCTATGTGCGCGCCAAGAGCAGCCAGAACGCGGTCAACGTCATCAACTTTATCACCTTTTTGGTCATCGTCATCGGTTCGGCAGCCCTGTTTATTGTGCTTTCGGGCTTTGCCGGCCTCAAGACCTTTTCCCTCTCCTTTAGCGAAACCTTTGACCCCGCCCTGAAAGCCGAGCCCCTGACCGGAAAATACTTCAGCCTTACTTCTGATCAAAAAGAACAACTCAACCGAATCCCCGGAATTGCCTCCTATTCGGCAGAACTGGAAGAGCGCGTCTACCTCACCCACCAGCAAAAGAGCCACGTGGCCTGGATCAAAGGGGTGGATTCTGCCTATGCCCGGGCCACACGAATCGACTCTGCCCTCTACTGGGGGCAATGGGCCATCGAGAATCAGCAGGGAGTGGTCGGACTCGGCATCGCCAATATGCTGGGGCTGGTCATAGACGACTACCGCAACCCCCTCATCGTACTGGCACCCAAACCAGGGAAAGGGAGCCCTTCCCTCCAGGCGAAACCTTACAACCAGCTGGCCCTGGTAACTGCCGGAGTCTATGCCGTGGAAGAGAACCTCGACAAGAAATACGTCTTTACTGCCCTGCCCCTGGTACAGGCCTTACTCGAGCGCAGCCCGGAGGAGATTTCAGGGATCGACTTTGAACTGGAGCCGGAAGCAGACGTGAAAGAGGTCAGAGAAAAGATCAACGCCGTGGTGGGGCCAGAGGTGGGCCTCAAAGACCGGCAGCAGCAGAACAGTACCCTCTACCGCATGCTGAACACAGAAAACCTGGCTACCTACCTCATCTTTACCCTGGTGCTCATCATCGCCCTCTTTAACGTAGTAGGAGCTATCATCATGATGATCCTGGACAAACAGCAAAATTCCCGCACCCTCTACAGCCTGGGGACCACGGTCAAACAAATCCGGCATATCTATTTCCTGCAGGGGGTGATCGTGACCGGCCTGGGCGGTCTCCTGGGGATCTTTATCGCCTCCCTCCTGATCTGGTCTCAACTCCTGTTTGGCTGGCTGAAGATCACGCCATCCCTGGCCTACCCGGTAGAATACAGATGGGTGGATGTGCTGATCGTCCTGGGAACCATCCTAGTCCTGGGGGTGATCGCTGCCCGGATCGCGAGCAGCCGGGTCAATAAAAAGTTGCTGGCTGCCTAGGCGAACTGGTGGTGGCCAAAGGTCTCCAGGGCCTCGTCAAAGGCGGCAAAGACATCGGCCGCATCATCACTGGTCACCATCTTCATCCGTAGCTCCTTGAAGTTGGGGATCCCCTTGAAGTAATTTGTGTAGTGCCGGCGGGTCTCGAAAACGCCCAGTTTCTCCCCTTTCCAGTCGATCGCCATCTGCAGATGCCTTCTGGCCGCATCTACCCGCTCTTCCATGGTAGGAGGCGCGAGGTGGGTGCCCGTCTCAAAGTAGTGTTTTACCTCTTTGAAGAACCAGGGATAGCCTATGCTGGCCCTCCCTATCATAGCCCCGTCCAGGCCAAATTCGTCTCTCATCCGCATGGCGGCTTCCGGGCTGTCTACGTCCCCGTTCCCGAAGACCGGGATATGCATGCGGGGGTTGTTCTTTACCTCAGCTATGGGATACCAATTGGCCTCACCCTTGTACATCTGTACGCGGGTACGCCCGTGGATGGCTATAGCCTGGCAACCGACGTCCTGCAGCCTCTCTGCCACCTCCACGATACGGATAGAGGCTTCGTCCCAGCCAAGGCGGGTCTTTACTGTCACCGGCAGTTTGGTGTGCTTCACCATGGCCTCGGTGAGGGAGACCATCTTGTCTATATCCTTTAAAATACCGGCCCCGGCCCCTTTGCAGACCACCTTCTTTACCGGGCAGCCAAAGTTGATGTCGATGATATCCGGGTTGGATTTCTCCACGATCTCCACGGATTGCAGCATGGAATCGAGGTTGGCCCCGAAGATCTGTATCCCTACCGGGCGTTCCTTTTCATAGATGTCGAGCTTCATCACGCTTTTAGCCGCATCCCGGATCAGCCCTTCTGAGGAGATGAATTCCGTGTAGACCACATCGGCACCCTGCTCCTTGCACAGGGCGCGGAAAGGGGGGTCGCTTACATCCTCCATGGGGGCGAGCAGGAGCGGAAAATCCGGCAGTTGTATGTCTCCTATCTTAGGCATCTTTTCAGGATCTGAGGGGCAAAATTAAAAAGAAAGGACGAATTAACAGGAATTTACTCGTTATCAAGGCGTTGAAGTTCCGTTTTCTGGATGTCCCCATCGGCACTGGAAAGCCTGAAGTTCCCGAAATTATAGGTAAAACTCAGGCGCACGAACTGGGTCTCCGGACGGGAAAAATGGGTATTGTCCTGATTGGAGTAGCGGGAAACATAGGTCCCATTGGCCCTCCTCAGCAGGTCCTCCGCCGTGAGGGAAACCACGGCCCGGTTGTTCCAGAGGGTTTTGCGGATCCCGGCATTGAGGGTGATCATCTCCGAGACCTGGAATGACCCGTACAGGAAGCCCGTGAGGTAGGTCAGGGAGGTGTCTGCCTTCCAGCTCCCGTCCTTGGACAGGGTGAAAATGTTGCTCAGATTCCCATAGTAGCCCGATACTTCATTCGTGTACTGTATGATAGGGCTCTCCACAGCCAGGAAGGTCTCGTCTTCATAGAAGATAGAGTTGTAGAAATAGACGTACCATCTGTTGGTGAGGGAGGTGGCCAGGGTAAAGTCGAGCCCATAGGAGGTGCTCTCCAGCACATTCTGCTTGATCTCCCTCAGGGTCTGGTTTCGGTTGTCCTGGAAGGTAAGCCTGCTGATAAAGGCCCCGTTGTCCCTGAAGTAGAAGTCGATAAAATAGGTGTCCTTGATCGTAAAGTTCAGGTTGAAATTATGACTGAAAGCGGGCACCAGGTTGGGATTCCCCTCATCAAAATCGTTCTCGTTCAGGAAGTAGCGGAAAGGGTTGAGATCTGAGTATTTAGGCCGGGTGATACGGCGGCTGTAATCGAAGGTCAGGCTGTTCTCCTCCCCTACCTGCCGGCTGATAAACAGGGATGGGAAGAGTTCAAAATAATTCTGGTTGTTGATCTGGTCCAGGGCTACGGACCGGGCCTCCACATCGGTCTGTTCCCCCCTCAATCCCATTTTCAGGGACCATTTTCCCCAGTTCTGGTAGACGCTGGCATAGAGGGCCCCCACGTCCTCATTGTAGGTGAACTCGTCTGAGAGGGCAATGTCAAAAGGGGGCTCCGAATTATTGACATCAAAATAGTCGATCGCACTTTCCGAACGGATGGACGACCCCCGGATCCCCGCCTCAAAATTCCCGTTTTTAATAGGGGTGTAGTAATCGAGCTGACCCGTGTAGATGTCGATCTGCTGACGTGCGTCTGTAGAGAAACCGAAGGTGCGTAAAAAATTCCCGCCCGCGTCAAAATAATCGCTGGCCCCCGTTTGCTGGCGGGAGAAATCGTAATAGGTGTAGTGGGCATTCCCGCGAATAAAGGCCCCTTCTTTTTTCAGGCGGCGCTCGTAGCTCAGGTCCGTGGAAAGGTTGAGCAGGTTATCATCCAGCTCACTTTCGTTGAGGAGGGTGGAATCCAGCTGCCCGGCCCCGTCCCGCATCACTGTAAACACTTCGTTGCGGATCTGTTTGTTGGGGGAATAACTCCCATTGGCCGTGAGGTTGAACAGGTCCTTTTCCGAAGGGGTAAAGTCGAGGATGGCCGTGGCCTGCTGAGCCCAGGAGCGGGTGGTGATGTCGTTGTTCGTCTCCCAGTCGGCAAAGGTAGTATTAGACGGGTCTTTGTAACGGATCCCGATATCGGACCTGGTGAAATCCTTTCTGGGGTTGATGGTATAATTGGCGAAGAAACTCAGGTTCTCTCCTTTGAAATAATGCCCTGTCCCAAAGCTGTACTTGGGGAAGATAGACTGCTCTGCCTGCGCCCTGACGTTGCCTTTGTAGCCCGGGGCCACAGCGGTGGAAGTCCTGATATTCAACACAGGGCCGTCTTCTGCCTCAAAACTGGCCGGCGGATTGGGGATCACTTCCACAGCGGCGATGGTATTACCCGAGAGACCCCTGAGAAAATCCTTGATCTCATCCTGGGAGAGCTGCACCTTGCGGTTGTTGAGGTAGACGGTAGCCATCTGCCCGCGTATTTCCAAATTCTCCCCCGAAACGATGACCCCGGGGGATCTGCGCAACACATCAAAGGCATTGCCCTCCCCCGCTACTGTATTTTCCACATTGAAAATGATGCGGTCTGCTTTGCGTTCGATTACGGGCTGGTTCCCCAGAAGGAGGACCTCATCCAGCCATTCCACATCGGGTTCCAGGACGATGGCGCCTATCTCTATGTTTTTGCGGACGTCCAAACCAACCAGGACAGAGCGGTAACCGAAATACGCGGCCTGGAGGTAGTAGGTGTCCGGGGAGATCCCTTTCAGGGAAAAGCGTCCGGTGTCATCTGCGGAGATCCCTTTTACCTGGGTGCTGTCCGCGACCTGCAGGAGGATGACATTGGCAAAGGGGAGCGGCTTGCCCTCTGCGTCCTTTACGGTACCCGATACGGAGTAGGTCTGCCCAAAAAAGACCAAGGGTAGCAGACCCAAAATGATGAAGATGGGGTATCTCACAGTGTCGTAGGTTGACTGTAAATCTATGAAATAAATCCCGATGGCTCACAAAAAAGGACAGCCCTGCCGCTGTCCTTTCTTCATTACCTCTGTAAGAAATGCTTTTCAGTGCCTAAAAGCTTACCCTTACGTCCATGCTTTTCCCGTTCCTGAGGATGGTAATAGTGGTGGCGTCCCCCTCTTCAAAGACAGACAGGGCCCTCATATAGCTCATCATGTCGGTCACCGTGCTGTCTCCCATCTTCACGACAATATCCCCTTTCTGCAGGCCAGCTTTCTGGGCCGGTTTGTCCTCGCTTACCCCGTCTATCCGCATACCCTCCCCGTCAAAGAGGTAATCCGGGATCACACCCAGGCCCACCTTGAACCGGGGTACTTCCTCGCTTTCATTTTTCGTTTTCCGGAAGGCCAGTTTGGGGTTGTCATCCAGTTCGCCTATAACAGCCATGATGTAATCCGTGATCTCTTCCATCCCCTTGTAGTTCAGCCTGTCCGCATCGTCTGTGGGCTTGTGATAATCCTCGTGCTGCCCGGTAAAAAAGTGAAGCACGGGGATGTCCTGGAGGTAGAAGGAGGTATGATCAGACGGACCTACCCCAGACTCCTTCAGGACCAGTTCAAAGCCCGGATTGTTGGCGTTGAGCACCTGGGGCCAGATGGGCGCCGTGCCGGTTCCACTCACGGAGAGCACCTTGGAGTCCCGGAGACGGCCCACCATGTCCATATTGATCATATAGGTGACCTTGTCGAGGTCTATGGTCGGGTTCTTGGAAAAGTAGTTGGAGCCCAGCAAGCCGATCTCCTCCCCGGAAAAGGCCATAATGAGGTAATTGTTCCCTTTCAGCTCCCCCTCTTTGAGTTGTTTTGCCAGTTGCAGCAAAACGGCCACCCCACTGGCGTTGTCATCGGCCCCGTTGTGGATGGCCGCATCGCCCCGGTGAAGGGATCCCTGACCTCCCATCCCCAGGTGGTCGTAATGGGCGCCTAAGACCACGGTCTTTTCTGCCTTGTTGTCGATAAAGCCGATAACGTTGGTCCCGGTGATGGTGCTGTCTGAAGCCTCCACATACTCCACTTCCTTGTGGGGGTCGTTTTTGGGCTTGAAGGTAAAGGTCTGGAAGAAGGTGCCCGCATTCCCGGCCGGCGTTAGCCCGATCCCTTCATACCGCTTTACCAGGTAGTCTGCGGCCATCAGTTCATTCGCCGTTCCGGTTTCCCTCCCCATAAGGGAATCGCTGGCCAGGAAGGACACATCGTCCTGGAGGGTATAGACCCTGGGTGGCTCCTGTTTGCAAGAGATAGCTGCGACAAGAAATATGAGCCAAAAACTGTATTTCATCATTTTTGAGGTTATTTTTGAGCTAAATTAGGCAAAGCATGAGAAAAATACTCCTTTTGATCGCGATATCGGCCGTCTTCAGCTGCAAATCGGACCCAAAGAAAACAGAATCCACAACAGCAACAGGGTCCTCCCTGATGGCGGGCTCAGATACCCTGATCTATCCGGAGGAAAAATATTTTAAATCGTTACGGCAGGTGACCTTCGGAGGGAACAATGCCGAAGCCTACTGGAGTTTTGACGACAGCATGCTCATCTTCCAGTCGGATTACCAAAAATGGGGTGTGGAGTGCGACCAGATCTTCCTCGCCAATGCAGATGAACAATACGCAGACACCACCCCTCCCATGATCAGCACGGGGATGGGGCGTACCACCTGCTCCTATTTCCTCCCGGACAACAAGCACATCGTATACGGCTCTACCCACCAGGGAGGAGAAGCCTGCCCGGATGTGCCCCTGCGCTCCAACGGGAATTACGTATGGCCTGTCTATGACACCTTTGATATTTTCGTGGCCGACCTGGAGGGGAACATCACAGCGCAGCTTACGGATACACCCGGGTATGACGCAGAGGCGACTGTCTCTCCAAAGGGAGACAAGATCGTCTTTACCTCCATGCGCAGCGGAGACCTTGAACTCTACACCATGAACCTGGATGGCAGTGACGTCAAACAGATCACGGACGAACTCGGGTATGACGGAGGGGCTTTCTTCTCCCCGGACGGGAGCAAGATCGTCTTCAGGGCTAGCAGGCCTAAAACAGAGTCCGAGATCGCCGAATACAAGGACCTCCTTTCCAGGGGCCTGGTAGAGCCGACGAATATGGAGCTCTTTATCTGCGATGCCGATGGCAGCAACCTCAAGCAGATCACTTTTTTGGGCAACGCCAACTGGTGTCCCTACTTCCATCCTTCCGGGAAAAAGATCCTGTTCTCCAGCAATTTCGAGGCAGAAAGGGGCTTCCCCTTTAACCTGTATTTTATCGACATAGACGGGAAGAACCTGGAGCGGGTGACCCACGGAAAGACCTTTGACGCCTTTCCCGTCTTTTCCAATGACGGAAAATACCTGGCCTTTTCCAGCAACCGCAACAACGGCGGTACGCGAGACACCAACTTGTTTATAGCCGAATGGCAGGAATAAGCAATTTTCGCCCTATCTTTGCGGCTCTTTAAAATTGCTTGAGAAAAAAGGAAATGAAACACATCCGGAACTTCTGTATCATCGCCCACATCGACCACGGGAAAAGTACCCTGGCCGACAGGCTGCTCGACTTCACCGGTTCGGTCACGGAGCGGGAGAAGAAGGAACAGCTGCTGGACAGTATGGACCTGGAGCGGGAGAGGGGAATCACCATCAAGAGCCATGCGATACAGATGGAGTACACCTACGAAGGGGAAAAGTACATCCTCAACCTGATTGACACGCCCGGGCACGTCGATTTCTCCTATGAAGTTTCCCGGTCTATCGCCGCCTGCGAAGGGGCCCTCCTGGTGGTGGATGCCGCTCAGAGCATTCAGGCCCAGACCATTTCCAACCTCTACCTGGCTTTGGAGAACGACCTGGAGATCATCCCGGTCCTGAACAAGGTAGACCTGCCCAGTGCCAATCCCGAAGAGGTGACGGATGACATCGTGGACCTCCTCGGCTGCAAACCCGAAGAAGTGATCCCTGCCAGTGCCAAGACGGGCATTGGGATTGAAGAGATCCTGAAGGCCATTATAGAACGCGTCCCGCCCCCCAAAGGCAACGTGGACGAGCCTCTCCAGGCCCTTGTCTTCGACTCTGTCTACAATCCCTTCCGGGGAGTGGAGACCTATTTCCGGGTGATCAACGGGCAAATCAGCAAGGGACAAAAGATCAAATTCGTGGCCACCGGCAAGCATTATTACGCCGATGAAGTGGGCACCCTAAAACTTACCCAGGTGCCTAAGCCGGCCATCAAAGCCGGGGATGTGGGCTACCTTATCACAGGGATCAAGGACGCGCGGGAAGTGAAGGTGGGGGATACCATCACGGATGCAGACAACCCCACCAAAAACCCCATTGAGGGCTTTGAAGACGTGAAACCTATGGTCTTCGCGGGGATCTATCCCGTAGACACGGAAGACTTTGAGGAGCTGCGTTCTTCTATGGAAAAATTACAGCTCAATGACGCCTCTCTGGTGTTTTCACCGGAGAGCAGTGCGGCCCTGGGCTTTGGATTCCGTTGCGGTTTCCTGGGGATGCTCCACATGGAGATCATTCAGGAACGCCTGGAGCGGGAATTCGATATGACGGTGATCACCACGGTCCCCAACGTGAGCTACCAGGCCTACACCAAGAAGAACCCGGATACGCCTATCACGGTGAACAACCCCTCAGATTTACCGGACCCTTCCACCCTCGACCGGGTGGAGGAGCCCTACATCAAGGCGACGGTTATCACCAAATCAGATTTCGTCGGGAACGTGATGTCTCTGTGTATCGAAAAACGGGGACAGATCACTAACCAGACCTATCTCACCCCGGAGAGGGTGGAATTAAATTTCGACATGCCTCTGGCGGAGATTGTATTCGACTTCTACGACCGCCTCAAGACCGTCTCCAGGGGGTACGCTTCCTTTGACTATGCCCCGATTGGAATGCGGGTCTCCAAGCTGGTGCGCGTAGACATCCTCCTGAACTCCCAAATGGTAGATGCCCTCTCAGCCCTGATCCATGCAGACAATGCGGCCAACATCGGGAAGAAGATGTGCGAAAAGCTGAAGGAACTCATCCCCAGGCAGCAGTTTGACATTCCTATCCAGGCAGCGATAGGTGCCAAGATCATTTCCCGGGAGACCATCAAGGCCCTGAGGAAAGATGTGACCGCCAAGTGTTACGGGGGCGATATCTCCCGAAAGCGAAAACTGCTGGAAAAACAGAAAAAGGGTAAAAAACGCATGCGGCAGGTGGGCAACGTGGAGATCCCCCAGCAGGCCTTCATGGCTGTACTGAAGCTCAACGACTAGCTTTTACCCTCGTTTTAGAGGCGGGCTTTTTTTCCGGTGTCTCAAATTGCTTGCCGAGATAGACCAGTTTATATCCTTTATTGATGCTCTGGAAACCCTTGCTAAAAGAAGGGATGATCTCCAGGTTCCCGTCAGGCATTTTCAAAAAGAGAGGGATGATGTAATCATCGGCCTTGGTGATCTCTATGAGTCCGTCGTAATGCTCTTTGTCCTTGAGTTCGATCTCATGGATGGCAGGGTACTTCCGCACCGCTTCGCTCAGTTTTATAAAGTCGTCCGTATGTGAGAACAGCCCTTCTTTGGGGTTGTTCTCGGGATCCGTCATCTCATCCGTGTCGACCAGCCTGAATGACCCGTTCTCCCCGAACTCATCCTTGAATGTATCGATAGCGTACTTGTTGATGTCCGAGTTGCCGGTCAGGGCCATGAGGTAACCCACGTCATTGAGCTCTATGTTATCGGTCAGCGTGTCTGAGTAGATGTTGGCCGCAAACGCTTCCAGCCCCATCTTCTTGCATTTGGCGATGTTGGTCTCGTTGTTGTCGATCACCACCACATGGCGTTTGTTTTCCATAAGGTAGCTCGCAATGATCCTGGAGATACGGCTGGCCCCGATGATGAGGATTCCCTCGGAGCGATCGAGGAAGACCCCGATCCACCTGGCGACGAGTCGTGCCGTGGTGGCATTCAGCAAAACCGTCCCGAGTACGATCATAAAGACCAGGGGGGTGATATACTCGGCTCCAGGTTCCCCTTTTGCCATTAGTTTGGAACCGAAAAGGGAGGCGATACCTGCTGCCACAATCCCCCGTGGGCCTACCCACCCGATAAAGGCTTTTTCGTTGAGCTTTAGCCCGGAACCCTGGGTGCTCAGGAAAACCCCCAGAGGCCGTATCAGGAAGACGATGACAAGAAAGAGAATGACCGTGTTCCCGTTATAAATCAGCTCCATATCGCTCACGTTGATATTGGCAGCCAGCAGGATAAAGAGGATGGAGATCAGCAGTACGCTCAGGGATTCCTTGAAATACAGGAGTTCCTTTAAATTGGGCAGATTCATGTTCCCCATGACCATTCCCATGACCACTACGGCCAAAAGGCCGGATTCGTGAGCAAAGATGTCCGACTCTACAAAAACCAGCAACACCACAGAAAGGGACACCACGTTGAGCAAATAGTGAGGGATGTAATTTCGTTTGATGGCAAAGGCCAGGGCATGGGCAAAGGTGAACCCAAAGGTACAGCCAAAGAGCAGTATTTTCCCGAATTCGATCAGGGCCGTCTTCGTATAGGCCTGCCCTTCCCCTACACTGATAAACTCGAATACTAATACCGCTACGAGGGCACCGATGGGATCTATCAGGATGCCTTCCCATTTCAGGATGGCCGAAACGTCCTTTTTAAGGGGGATGTTCCTCAGGATGGGGGTGATGACCGTGGGGCCGGTAACGATCACCAGGGCCGAGAACAGGAAGGAGATCTGCCAGCTGAGATCAAAGATAAAATGGGCGGCTATCCCGGCCCCGAAAAATGTGACCAGGGTACCTACGGTGATAAGCTTGGTGATCACAGGGCCCACGTTGTAGATCTCGGACCGTTTCAGGGTAAGTCCACCTTCAAAAAGGATGATACTGATCGCCAGGGAAACGAAATAATACAGCCCATCCCCGGGAAATAACCCCTGCTTGCCATTCCAGATGGGTTCGATCAGCTTGGAACCATCCTCCGTGTAGAGGGTGGCGATAGGCCCCACCAGCAGGCCGATCAGAATGAGCGGGAGGATAGCCGGCAACTTGAACCGCCAGGCGACCCATTGCGCCACAATTCCCAGAATGATTATCCCTGCCAGTTCGAGCATCTCTTATGATTTATCCCGGTCCGCGTGTTTTGTCCCGGGTGCATATTTAACAAATAAAAACAATATTCTGTAAACACCCGCCCGAAGCCTGACGAATTCCTCAGGAAATACCCGTAATTCCGGGAGGATGCTTCCTGGACCTGCGAATGCTCAAGGATTTGTTAAATTCCGGAAGGAAAGGCAGTTATAGGCCGTGCATTTCTTATTTTGCGCCCTGTTTGCTCGATTCCATGAAGCTGTACCCCATAGAAGCAGGAAATTTCAAATTAGACGGTGGCGCCATGTTTGGTGTGGTGCCCAAATCGCTTTGGAATAAGACCAATCCTGCGGATGCCAACAACATGATCGACATTGCGGCCCGATGCCTGCTCCTGGAAGACGGAAACAGGCTGATCCTTATCGATACCGGGATGGGTGACAAGCAATCCGATAAATTCTTCAGCTATTACTACCGCTGGGGAGACCACAGCCTGGACAACTCCCTGAAAAAAGCCGGGTTTCACCGGGATGATATCACCGACGTCTTTATGACTCACCTGCACTTCGACCATTGCGGGGGAAGCGTGCAGTGGAATGCAGACAGGACGGGCTATGAACCCGCTTTTAAAAATGCCGTTTTCTGGACCAACAAACCCCACTGGGAGTGGGCCGTGCATCCCAATACCAGGGAAAAAGCCTCCTTCCTTAAAGAGAACCTGCTGCCGATGGAGGAAAGCGGGCAACTCAAATTCGTTTCCGTGCCTGAAGTGCCTTTTGGACATGCCCCTGAACTCGGGTTTGACATCCTTTACGTGAACGGGCACACAGACAAACAGATGATCCCCCATATCCGGTACCAGGGAAAGACCCTGGTCTTTATGGCCGATCTGCTCCCTACCGTGGGGCATATTCCTTTGCCCTATGTCATGGGATACGACACCCGGCCCTTGCTGACCCTCCCTGAGAAAGAGGCCTTTCTCAGCAAAGCGGCCGATGAGGAGTTTTACCTCTTCCTGGAACACGACGCCCACCAGGAACTCTGCACCTTGCAGCACACAGAAAAAGGGGTCCGATTGAAAAACACCTATGCCTTCGATGAAATTTTCTCCTAAGCCGGCACTGTACCTGCTGCTGACCCCTCTGCTCTGCAACCCGATATGGGCCTTCCAGAGCGAGGACCTGACGCCTGAGTTCAGTTTTACGGCGGGGATCGAAGGCCCGGCCGTGGACAAGGACGGCGTGCTCTATGCCGTAAATTATAAAGAAGAAGGGACTGTTGGACGAGTGGATGAGAAGGGCCAGGCTGAAGTCTTTTTAAAACTGCCCAAAGGCAGTACAGGTAATGGCATACGCTTTGATAGAGAAGGGAATATGTACATAGCCGACTATGCCGGGCATAAGGTCTTTAGGGTAAGCCCGGGATCGAGATCCCCGGAGGTGTACGCAGAAAGCCCTGAGATGAACCAGCCCAATGACCTTGCGATTTCGGATACAGGGGTGATCTACCTCAGCGATCCCAACTGGCAGGATGGTACCGGCAATCTCTGGATGATCCCAAAAGCCGGCGAGCTGGTGCTCCTGGAAACCGGAATGGGGACCACCAATGGCATCGAGGTAAACCCGAATGGAAAGTACCTCTACGTGAATGAATCAGAACAGCGGAAGGTATGGAAGTACGATATCCTGCCCGATGGTCGTGTGAATAACAAAAGGCTGCTGATTTCGTTTGTAGACCACGGGCTGGACGGGATGCGGTGCGATGCGAAGGGCAACCTGCTGATCACACGTTACGGAAAGGGCACCGTGGTCCTGGTTTCTCCCAGGGGAAAGGTCCGGAAGGAAATCCAGCTCAAAGGGAAAAAGCCTTCCAATCTGGCCTTCGGGGGGAAGGACGGGAAGACCGTCTACGTGACCCTGGCCGACAGGGGGTGTGTGGAAAAGATTCGACTGCCCCACAAAGGAAGTTATTACAGTAAAATTCATTAAAAGAAAGAGAATGATCAAGAATCTGAAACAAAACGTCCTGCTCTGGAGTGCGGGATTTGTCATGATGGGATGCGGCAGCATCAACATAGTGTCTACCCCCATCGAAAACATTGACACCGTCCCCCTGAAAATTGCTGAACTCACAGAAGAGGAACAAAAGACCTGGGGCCATGCAGACCTGCTCACGGATACCATCCCCGGGATGAGTGTAGACAGGGCCTATGAGGAGATCATAGGTAAGAAAAAAGGGAAAAAGGTGATCGTGGCCGTTCTCGATTTAGGGATAGACCTCACCCACGAAGACCTGGATGAGGTGATCTGGACCAACAAGGATGAAAAACCCGGGAACGGGATCGATGATGACGGAAATGGTTATGTGGATGACGTGCACGGGTATAACTTTCTGGGAGAAGCCTATAACGAACAGTTGGAGTACACGCGTATCCTGAGGCTGAACCTGGGCGATGAGGCGATGAGGGCCGAGGCCAGAAAAAAACTGGATGAAGAACTGAAACAGGCCAAAGAGACCCGGCAGAGGCTCCAGTCGAACAAGCAGCAGACAGAACAGATCCTCGGGATCGTAAAACAGTCGCACGATGCCGTCTCCCTGAAGCTGGGCAAAGGCGACTATACCCAGGAAGAAGTGGCGGCCATCGAGACCACAGATCCCGGGCTGCAGCGCAGTATCAGTGTCATCCAGCAGATGTTCAACTACGGGGACAGTATTCCGGAGGTGATCGGCCTTATCGAAGAGGATGTTGAACGAGCCACAGAGGGGATCGATTATTTTACTGAACGCATCGATTACCACTTCAATGTGGATTTTGACGGGAGAGAGATCGTGGGAGATGATCCCTATGATATCAACGACCGGAATTACGGGAACGGAAATCCCATGAATCGGGTAGCGGATGAGAGTCACGGTACCCATGTGGCCGGAATCATTGCCGCCGAGCGCAACAACGGCCTGGGCGTGAACGGGGTGGCCAACAACGTGGAGATCATGAGCGTAAGGGCTGTACCCAATGGGGATGAGTACGATAAAGATATCGCCCTGGGCATCCGCTATGCCGTAGACAATGGAGCCAGGATCATCAACGCCAGTTTTGGAAAAGCCTTCTCCCCCAACGCAGAGTGGGTCTACGACGCCATCAAATACGCGGCAGACAACGATGTGCTTATCGTGCATGCCGCCGGAAATGATGCTCTCGATATGGATGATAAGAACAATCGGGGCTATCCCAACGATCATAAATTGGGAGATGTGGAATACACGGACAACGTCATTACAGTAGGAGCTTTAAATGACACCTACGGCTCGGAAATGGTGGCTTCATTTTCCAATTACGGAGCGAAGAATGTCGACATTTTTGCCCCCGGTGGCGGGATTTATTCCACCATGCCGGGCGGTAAATACGAATTCCAGGGTGGGACATCCATGGCCGCCCCTGCCGTCAGCGGTATCGCGGCCCTCGTACGGTCCTACTTCCCTGACCTCACGGCTGCTGAGGTAAAACGCATCCTCATGGATTCCGGGTTGAGTACAAAACAGACCGTGGTTGTCGGTGGTGATCCCGAAAAAGCGAAGCCCTTTGCCCAACTCTCCAGGACAGGCAAGATGGCCAATGCGTACAACGCCCTGATCCTGGCACAAAAAGTATCCGATTCTAAAACAAAATTACCTTGATCATGATGAAGAAATCCTATGCCCTGTTTATTGTATCCTTCTTTTCTCTGCTTATCCACAGCACTTATGCCCAGGGGAATCACACCTACTGGCAACAGGCAGTAGACTACACCATGGACGTAAACATGGATGTGGAGACCTACAGGTACACAGGCAAGCAAAAACTCGTTTACACCAATAATTCTCCGGACACCCTCAACAGGGTTTACTACCATATGTACTTTAACGCCTTCCAGCCCGGAAGCGAGATGGATATGCGCTTACAAAATATAGCAGATCCGGACAGGAGAATGGTTGACGAGAATGGTAAAAGCAGGATCGCTGCCCTCAGCCCGGATGAGATCGGGTATCTGAGAGCCACCTCTCTTACCCAGGACGGAAAAGAGGTTTCCTATACTTTGGAAGGGACCGTTTTGGTGGTAGCGCTCGACCATCCCATTACCCCGAATAGCTCTTCTGCCTTTGACATGGATTTTGAGGGACAAGTACCGGTACAGATCCGCCGTTCCGGACGAAACAACAAGGAGGATGTGGCCCTGTCCATGAGTCAGTGGTATCCCAAACTAGCTGAATACGATTTCGAGGGATGGCATGCAGATCCCTACATCGCCAGGGAATTTCACGGGGTTTGGGGCGATTTCGATGTTTCCATCACCCTCGATAAGAAGTATACCGTGGGAGGCACGGGCTACCT
>NZ_JBFGBM010000013.1:0-24280 GCF_041567615.1 Muriicola sp. | reverse complement strand
TGTTTTTCTTTTCCGAAAACCGAAGTTCCCGGTCGTGAAAATGCCCATTGCAACAATATAAAGAACGTCAACTTTATAGTGGCTTTCGGTGTGAAACAGGACGTTTCTCCCGCTTAACCACAAAGTAAATATAGTCGAAAGATCGGATTGTGCAAACGATGTAAGGAATTTAAAATCAACAAGTTATAAACTTGACTTATCAACAATTGTTTATAAGTACACCCACCTCTTCTGTGGTCTGAGACAGCGGTATGTTAAAAAATAAAACCGGCCCTCTGCAGGAGCCGGTTTTGCTTTATCTCACGCGGGTTAGGTGATTATCCCTGCTTTCTTAACTGTCGCTGTATTTTTCTTATGGCTGATTCGATCGACTTTTCAGGTTCTATGATATTGTATTCTCCCCAGAAGTCCGGATCAGAAAATCCGGAGGCTTCATCACTGAGGATCATGGTCGACTTAAGTCGGTCCCTGTATCTGGGTTCTGAAAGTTCCGGATTCTGCTCCCAGTCGGTAACCGCCATTTCACAGGTCATGCTGTAAATAGAGTTAAACAGCTTCTTGTCCCAGTCGATCTTGAATTCCAGTACAGCATTGCTGTAGCCGTAGTACCATTTTCCGTTCTTCTCCCTGTAATCCACCCGGTAGGCAACCTCCTCAGGATATACCCTTGCATTCCAGGGCTTTTTTCGGACAAAGAGCCTGCTGGCCAGATCCCTGTCTGTGATATTCAGGGAGTAGATCGCACTGGTCAACACCTTATTTTGAACATCGATATACAGTTCACCCCTGTAGAGTGGTTCCAGGACGTCTTCCCTTTGATCGAACCTGATGACGTAGATCAGCCGGTCATTGATACGAGTCGACCTGTCGAACCGGAAATTGTAATTATCAATGCTTTCCTCCCCAAAGATGTATTCGGGGTATTTCATCACATCTACGTACAACGCGTTAAAAGGCCCTCCCTGCAACTTCAGCACCAGGGTGTCCAGTTTGCTGTAATCCGTACTTTTACGCGACTTATACATCTGTACGGCGTCCCTGCGGGGCGAAGTGTAGGGTGTCTTGAAGATTGAGACCACGGCTTCGGAAAGGGAGACATTCCTGCGTCTCTTCTTGATGGTTTCCCTGTAAAAAGCCGTCATCACACTGGGATCATTTACGTAATTATCGCCTTTCTTCCTGAGGGTTTCCTTGACCAGGGTAACGGCATCCTTAGGAACGGTTACATTGACCTCGGGCAGTTCTGTGACCAGTACGTCCAGGGCAATGGTGTTATTCTCCGCCCCCATGGTGGAAAGCGGGATGGTCCTCGACCTGTATCCGAGGAAACTCACTTCTACGGAAGTACTTTCCACACCGGTGGGTACCTTGAGTAAAAAGGCGCCCTCTGTGTTGGTCACCGTGCTGATATTAGACCCCGATACGGTCAGAGAGGCAAAGATCAGGGGTTTATTGGTCTCACTGTCCACCACCTCTCCCTTGTAGGAAGTGTAGGACACGTCCTGTTCCCCCCTGTCCTGAAAGGCATAGGTCGGGCAAGGGAGGACATGGCCCAGTAGTAAAATTATTATCCATATAGGGACAGCCTTCATTTTTGTTACATCTCCTTTTTTGATCAATTTCTTTTTCATAACTGTAATTTTTATTGTGGAAATTCTGCATGGTCAATCACTTCTTCCATTCGGGCAAAGTGTCTGTCAATAGGCCGGCTACAAACCCAATTAAAACAGCAGGAGGATTACATAGGAATTGAAAGTTTCGCGTAGTTAGAATTACAGTTTTTACTGACCCTCATCTGCTGATTTACGTGGGATCATAAAGATACAAAATTGGGCAATGCAAACTTCAGATTAAAGACCATCTTGTGCCCTTCCGGGAGATCACCTGCACCGCCAATTCTGGCTGACCTTATTTCTGCAATACCTGCTTAATTGCCGATGAAATACCGCTTTCAGGGTTGAGGGGAAAGGCATTCGGGATCCCGTCAACCGGGAAATCCAACCATTGGTCTGATAAGTTTTCACTTACCGAAAAATAACTGACATTCAGCGATTTACGAACAAACTATAGCGAAATACGGGGTTACTTTAATAGACGAAACACCCAAATCGTGAAAGCTATTTTAACCCTTTGCCTGACCCTTCTGATGAGTGCAGGCGCCGTTGCCCAAAAAACACACAACCATGCTGAAACTGAACATCATAAAATGGATCTTGTTCTGGATGGTAGGCCTGTTCTTCCTGTACATCATAAACAAGTTGAGAAGGCTGGTACCGAAAAAATAGCCCGCCTGTACCGGTTCAAGAATGCACGTATCAAGGCTGAACTTTCATTCAGGACCCAAAAGAAAAACCTAACCGTTTAATACCGTACACAATGACCTTAGTTATTCTCTTATTCCCGGTTGCCGTATTTTGTAGTCTGTTTCTCGTTTTTTCTCTTCGACCATCCGCTTTACGTCCCGTAAGAGTGCTTTCGCGTCGTAAACGATACCGTCCTTGATCGTATAGCGTACACCGCCTACGCGGACTACTTCATTGTCTTCCGTGAGTTTGATAGCTCCCGTGCCGTAGAGCACCTTTAAGTTTTCCAGGGGATTTTCCCCCACGATCACAAAATCGGCCAGCTTCCCAACGGTCACGGTCCCTATCTTGTCGCTGACCCCCAGGGCTTCTGCCCCGTTGAGAGTTGCACTCCTGATGATCTCCAGGGGGTGGAATCCAGCCTCCCTAAGCAACTCGAGTTCCCTCACGTAGGCAAAGCCATAGAGCTGGAAAATAAAACCGGAATCCGATCCGGTGGTCACCCTTCCCCCTCGATTCTTGTATTCATTCACAAAAGTCATCCACAGGGTGTAATTCCTTTTCCAGGCGACTTCCTGTTCCGTACCCCAGTAATGCCAGTAAGAGCCGTGGGAGATCTTGCTGGGCTGATAAAATTCCCACAGGGAGGGGAGGGTGTAGTCCTCATGCCATTCGGCCCTCCTGGCCCTTTGAAGATCCCGGCTGGCCTCGTAGATATTAAAGGTGGGATCCAGGGTAAAATCGAGCTCCAGCAATTCATCCATGACCGTATTCCAGTGCTCTGAAAAAGGGGGTGCTGCCTGCTCCCATAATCTTCCCGCTTCCTGAAAACGGTGTTGTTCGTTGTTGTAATTGTAATCCAGGGGATAGTCCTGTACCGTCCTGTCGGTAAAAAGGGCCTCTGGCAGGCCGTACCAGTGTTCCATAGAGGTGAGTCCGGCACGGGCCGACTGCAGGACATTCCATCGGGCCACATCCATCTGTGCATGATGACAGGCCGAACGCAAGCCCAGTTTTTTGTTCTCATCCAGGGCTGCACTCATGATCTCCGGGGGAGCCCCGAAAAACTTGATCCCATCTGCCCCTTTCTGGGCGTTACTCCTGACCCAGGCCCGTGCCATTTCTGGTGAACTGATCTGTTCTTTGCTCCCCTGTCCAAATCCCGTATAGACAAAGATCCTGGGGGCAATGATCTCATTTTTGCTGCTTTTCCGTTTCAGGTCCATCGCAAAATCAACCCCCCTTCCGCTGGGTTCCCGGATGGTCGTGATCCCGTGGGCCATCCAGAGTTTAAAGACATAGTCGGGTTCCGCACCCTGGGCCCTGCCGCCAATGTGGCCGTGCATGTCCACAAAACCGGGCAGGAGGTACATACCGGTGCAATCCAGTTCCTTGCCTCCGGGAGCGAGTTGTGGCCTGCGGGACGAGTCGATCTCCACCCCGGGATAGCCAACCACGTCGATCTCCCTGATGATGTTGTTCTCCACAACGATATCCACGGGTCCGATAGGGGGCGCCCCATTTCCATTGATCAGGGTCACACCCCGGATGATCAGCTGGGAAAAAGGTCCATCCCCTTCCAGCGATTGGGAGAGTGTCATATGGCATATCAGGATCCCTGTGAGCGTGAGAAAAAAGTTCTTCATGATTCTTATTTAGGTACGTTTATGTGATTTCCAAGGAACAGGGCATTGAGAAAGAGCCGGTTGGTTCCATACCAGGAACCCCTGAAATTGGGGTTGTCGGCAAACATGACCACCCTGCCGCTGCCAACCGGACTCACGATGAGGGAGGCTGATTTCCTGAGGAACTCATCGCGGTTCTTATCCGTGATAAATCCATCGATCACCGGGCTTTGGGTATATTTTGATACCGTGGCGTATGCGTTCTTGCTCGGGGCCAGCCAGACCGCATTGTTTTTGTACACTGGGATGCGTTCCTTTTGGTACCCAAAAGCGATCGGGTGGGTCAGGTCGAGTTCGGCCTCCACGATGATCCCCCCTACACTTTCCTTCCCGATGTTGTCTCCGGCATCTGCATAAGGTTTTCGTTGGACAGTTGCCAGAGTATCCTTCTTTTCCTCGATCAGTGTTTCATTGACCAATTTCTTATCAACAGCCCATTTGGAGGCTGTTCCAATGGTAATAAGCGTATTTCCTTTTTCGGTCCAGGATTTGATCTTTCCGAGGAGTTTCTCGTCAAAGGAGTAGTTTCCAGAGACCATGACCAGGGTATTGTATTTGTCCAGATCGGCGCCCTTCAGACTCCTGATGGGAATCTTGGTGATCGGCATATGAACACGTGTGTCCAGAAGATGCCATACCTCCCCGGCCTCATAGGAGCGCACGCCTTCCCCTATAATCATGGCGGCTTTAGGAGGTTCTGTGGGCCTTACAAACCTGCTGCCGAGGTCTACTCCGGAGAGGTTGAGTCCGGTTTCAACGGCATACACGGGTACCTGGAATTTTTCCTGAACTTCTTTTAAAAGATTAAAGACCTCATCGGAATTCTTTTTCTGGAGCTTTACGGGCAGGAGCAAGGTACCGTAATGGAAGTTTTTGTTCCCCCTGTTCGTCTGGGAGGTAAAGGGACGGAAGGAAGAGGACAACACCAGGCCTTTGGATTGAAGGTAGTGCAAGGCTGCCGGGGCATTGTAATCGTCCCAGTCGATCAGGTAGGCATAATCCGATCGCTCCGCGGGAAGGATTTTTACGAAGTCTTCGAGGGAAGTTACAGGAGTGCCGTTTAATTCCCTGCTTTGGGCGCTGTAGGAAATATTGTAAAAATTAGCGAGGGACCATGCGGAAGCGTCGTAAAAAACACTGTCCCTGTAACGGGTATAGGTCTCAAAGACCGTCTGTACCATTCGGTACTGGGGTTGCCTGGCAGGCACAAAGTACGACCCGTCATTGTTTTTTAAGACCTTCACCCTGTGTAGCAGGAGTTTGTCGACAAATGCCTTTATCCTGTTCTGGTCATAGGCATCTCCGAAGGAATACCCTTTGATACGTGAAGCCGAAGCCCTCGAGAGGGCAGATTTAAAGAAATCCTGCTGGTATTTTCGCAGGAGGGCCTTGTTCTCAACGGCTGCCCTGACTGTGGTAATGCTGGAGGTGAACTGGTTCCTGATCGTAAAGGGAAAGGTGATCTCCCCAAAGGGTGTAGTTTGTTTATGGCCCCTGGAACTCGCCTGCTCGAACAGCAATCCGAGTCCGCCCTGCAGATCCGGATAAGAGGAACCATAACCCGGGTAGGTGCCGTCAAAGACCTCTTTGGTGAAATAGAGGGAGCCTATGCTGTCCAGGGCTTTGGCAAAATAATCTCCGAACAGGTTATTGAGGTCGATGTAATTTTCTCTGGGCATGATGGGATCCAGGGAACCATTGGCCTTCATGGGTTCAAAGAAATAGGTGCTCTGGCTGCCCATCTCGTGAAAATCGGTCACCACGTTGGGATACCATTGGTGGTACCAGTTCAGCTTGCCCCTGCTTTCGGGATTGATCCCTAACAGCCAGTCCCGGTTGAGGTCGAACCAGTAGTGGTTGGTCCTTCCTCCTGGCCAGTATTCATCGTGTTCCGCATCCTGGGGGTCTGCCACCAGAGGGCTCCCCTGGTAACTATTGGCCCACTGGGTATGCCTGTCCCGCCCGTCCGGATTGATGGTGGGATCTATGAAGATCACCGCGTTGCTGAGGTATTTCCGGATCTCTTCAGACTCTGAAGCTGCAAAAGTATAGGCGGCCAGCATGGCTGCTTCGGAACTCGAAGGTTCATTGCCGTGGACATTGTAGGCAAGGTTGACAAAAACGGGTACCTCATCGTAGTTGGAGACATTTTGGGCCGGATCCGTAAAAGCCAGGTGTTTTTCTTTGAGGTTGGGAAGGTCCGAGAGGTTTTCCGGTGTGCTCAAGGTCAGCATACTCAAAATCCTTCCCTCATGGGTACGCCCGTATTCCGCGAAACTGGCCCTGGCCGAGACCTCTGACAGTTTTTTCAAATAGGCGACGATAAGGTCGTGCCTCGTGTGACGTTCCCCAATGCCGTATCCGAGGAATTCTTCGGGAGACGGAATATTTTTATTGAAGGGCTTGAATTTTTCCAGAAAGTAATCCTGGGCAGAAAGTTGATAGTTCAGGCACAGAATGGCCAGAATAAGGAGTTTGCGCATAGATCTGAAATTAGTTAGCCCATAAATATAGGGATAAATCCAGAGGCCCAAACAGATTATTCGCACCCTGATATACCGGTGAAAGGTCCGTAATTTTCTAAGCCACGGAAGGAAAGGGCTGGGGTTCTATCTCCCTGAATTTGACGATGTAATTAGTCCCTTTTTTGGAAGGATCCCGGGTGATCGTCCCCTTGAGTTGCCTCGCCAGATTGTGGATAAGCTTGAGTCCCAGGGAGCTGCCCGACTTCAGGTTCACCGAGTCGGAATAGCCCGATCCATTGTCCCCAATCTCGAGCACATAACTGTGTTCGTCTTCCTGTTCAATGGCGATATGTATCTCCCCTTCATGATCGTCCTTGATCCCGTATTTCAGGGAATTGGTGATCGCCTCATTGATAAGGAGCCCCAGGGGGATGGCGGTGTCTATACCCAGTTCTATATCCGGAATATCGATGTTCAGGGTAACCTTGTTGTTGGCTCCTTTGAGGGATTTTACCAGGTATTCGCTCAATTCCCTTACATAGGTCCTGTACTGTATTTTGGACAGGTCGTCTCTCATATAAAGCATCTCATGGACCATGGCCATGGAGATCACGCGGTTCTGACTGCTTTTCAGGATGCTTTTGGTACGCGTATCGGAGATGCTTCTCCCTTGCAGGCTCAGCAGGCTGGAAACGGTCTGCAGGTTATTCTTTACCCTGTGGTGCACTTCCTTGAGCAGGGTGTCCTTCTCTTCGCTTCGGGCCTGCATTTCCCTCTTGGACTTATAGAGTTGATGGTGGACGATCATCAGGTCTTTTCCAAAGATGCCACCGAGCAGGTACACGGTGAACAGTACACTGAGAAGGGCGAAAATATCCCGTGCATTTTCAGGTATCTGGTTGGGGATATCCACAGGAAAGAACCGGTTTTGTAGGAATAGCAGCACCACCAGGGTACAGATGATGAAAAGGTAGGTCTTCCCATAGGAACGGGTCGTCGCATAACCGGCCAGGACCAGGAGGCTGAGCGTAAATATAAATGGGCTCATGATACCCCCGCTGGCGGAGACCACGAGCAGGGTGGAGACCAGGCTCGCTATGGAAGCGATATTATAAGTAAGGGATAAATTTCTATGCGATTTGTAGGCAAAGGTGTTGGCGAGACTCAGCAGGGCGTAAAATAGGAAGATGAAGGAAAGGGAGGAGTGGATATCCAGCAAAAAGTAACAGAACAGGAAAAAAGCAAGGCAAAGCACGGAAGTGTAGTTGGTTGCCTTGATCAGTAATTTCTCTTTGTCCCTGAACCTTTCCTGGTCGATGTAGTTCTTTTTCATAGGTCTCGATTTTTCGGATCCCTTATCTATCCGGGTTATTTTACTAAGTCTGCTGTTGTAAAGCTAGGTATGTTTTGGTAGATTTTCAACATTGCCGGCCTCGAAACTTGGCGAATGAGATCGATACAACAAAAAAAGGATAACCCGAAGGCTATCCTTTTCGACAGTGTTCTTCATATTTTTTAATCTTCCACAAGTACCCATTCCCCCTTGTTGATCAGGGGTTCGGCCTGTTTGTATTTGAGAGTTTTGCTCTCGCCCGACATGACATTTTTGATCTTTACCTTGTCATTGCGACCAATCTTAGGTCTTTCCCTGACGATGGTTTCAGTCACCTGGGGACGATTGCCCTGAGTTTGTCCCGCAGCCCTGTTCCGGGCTGCCAGTTCATCACTGTTGGGGATCTCTTCCTTCGTGGTTTTCAGGGACTCACGGGACCTGCGAAGATTCCTGGCTTCCTGTATATCCTCCGTATTCCCGGAGGGAAGTTCCCCCTTAAAGAGGAAGGAGACCACATCCTTGTTCACCTTGTCGATCATGGATTTAAAGAGCTCAAAGGCTTCAAACTTATAGATCAACAAGGGATCCTTTTGCTCATGTACCGCCAGCTGAACGGATTGTTTCAACTCGTCCATCTTGCGGAGATGGGTCTTCCAGGCCTCGTCTATGATGGCAAGGGTGATGTTCTTCTCAAAATCCGTGATCAGTTGTTTCCCGTTGGTCTCATAGGCAGTTTTGAGGTCGGTGACCACATTCAGGGTCTTGATCCCATCGGTAAAGGGCACTACGATCCTCTCGTATGAATTCGCTTTGTCTTCGTACACCTTCCTGATCACCGGAAAGGCCACGGATGCGCTGCGCTCCATCTTGTCCCTGTAATGCTCGTAGGCAGCAGCGTAGATCTTGTTGCTGATCTCGGGATAGCTGAGTTTCGCGAATTCCTGTTCGGAGACCGGGGAGGTAATCGAAAAGTATTTGATCAGTTCGAATTCGAAATTCTTGTAATCGTTCGCTTCTTTGTTCGTTTCCGAGATCACCTCGCAGGTATCGTAGATCATATTGGCAATGTCTACTTTCAGTCGTTCACCTTCCAGGGCGTGCCTCCTCCTTTTGTAGACAACCTCACGCTGTGCATTCATCACATCGTCGTACTCCAGAAGGCGTTTCCGGATCCCAAAGTTGTTCTCTTCCACTTTTTTCTGGGCTCGTTCTATGGACTTGGTCATCATGGAGTGTTGTATCACCTCTCCTTCTTCCAGTCCCATACGGTCCATCATCTTGGCCACCCGTTCAGAACCGAACAGGCGCATCAGGTTATCTTCCAGAGAGACGTAAAACTGAGAACTTCCCGGATCACCCTGCCGTCCGGACCTACCCCTGAGCTGCCGGTCTACCCGCCTGGAGTCGTGACGCTCGGTACCTACGATGGCGAGTCCGCCAGCCTGTTTCACCTCTTCAGACAATTTGATGTCCGTACCCCTACCGGCCATGTTGGTCGCTATGGTCACTACCCCGGCCTTTCCGGCCTCGGCGACGATGTCTGCTTCTTTTTTATGGAGTTTCGCGTTAAGCACATTATGCGGGATCTTCCGGATATTCAGCATCCGCGAGAGCAGTTCCGAGATCTCCACCGACGTGGTTCCGATCAGTACCGGTCTGCCCTGCTGGGAGAGCTGGGTCACTTCTTCGATGATGGCGTTGTATTTTTCGCGCTTGGTCTTGTAGATAAGATCGTTGCGGTCGTCCCGGGCGATAGGCTTGTTGGTCGGGATCTCCACCACATCCAGTTTGTAGATCTCCCAGAGCTCCCCGGCCTCTGTGACCGCTGTACCTGTCATCCCCGCCAGTTTGTTGTACATGCGGAAATAGTTCTGCAGGGTAATGGTAGCAAAGGTCTGGGTCATGGCCTCGATCTTCACATTTTCCTTGGCTTCGATGGCCTGATGCAGTCCGTCTGAATACCGGCGGCCATCCATGATCCTTCCGGTCTGCTCGTCTACGATCATCACCTTGTTGTCCATGACCACGTATTCCACGTCCTTCTCGAACAGGGTGTAGGCTTTCAGCAGCTGACTCATCGTATGGATGCGTTCGCTTTTAACAGCAAAATCCTTAAAGAGTTCTTCCTTGAGTTTTGCTTCCTCCTCGATCTCCAGGTCCTGGTTCTCGATCCTGGCGATCTCACTACCGATATCCGGCATGACAAAGAAGTCTTTTGCCTGGTCCCCGGAGATATATTCAATACCCCGGTCCGTCAGCTCTATCTGGTTATTCTTCTCATCGATGACGAACAACAATTCTGAGTCGACCACCGGCATCTCCCGGTTGTTGTCCTGCATATAGAAATTCTCGGTCTTCTGCAGGAGTTGTTTGATCCCCTCTTCACTGAGGTATTTGATCAGGGCCTTGTTCTTTGGCAGACCCCTGTGCACCCTGAGCAGCAGGAGCCCCCCTTCCTTGGTGTCTCCTTCGGCGATCTTCTTTTTGGCTTCAGCAAGCACACCCGTCAGGTGTTTTCGCTGTTTTTCCACGATGTCAACCACCTTGGGCTTGAGCTCATTGAATTCGTGCCGGTCTCCTTCGGGAACCGGTCCCGAAATGATCAACGGGGTACGGGCATCATCTATCAATACGGAATCCACCTCATCCACGATGGAATAATAATGGGGTCTTTGTACCAGGTCGCCCGGGGTGTGGGCCATGTTGTCCCTCAGGTAGTCGAACCCGAACTCGTTATTGGTACCGTAGGTGATATCGGCGTTATAGGCTGCCCGCCTTCCGTCTGAATTGGGCCTGTGTTTGTCTATACAATCCACGGTGAGGCCGTGAAATTCGAAGATGGGACCCATCCAGGTGCTGTCCCTTTTGGCGAGGTAATCGTTTACGGTGACAAGGTGGGTTCCTTTCCCGGGAAGGGCATTGAGGTAGAGTGGGAGGGTGGCCACAAGGGTCTTACCTTCCCCTGTTTGCATCTCAGCCACTTTCCCCTGGTGGAGGGCGATCCCCCCGATAAGCTGTACATCGTAATGCACCATGTCCCAGGTGACCTCCTTACCGGCGGCATCCCAGGAATTCTTCCAGATGGCCTTATCACCTTCCAGGCTCACGTAATCCCTGGATCCGGAAAGTATCCTGTCATTTTCCGTGGCAACAACCTCCAGGGTCTCATTCTCCTTGAACCTCCTGGCGGTCTCCTTGACCACGGCAAAAGCCTCAGGAAGCAATTGATCCAGGGTTTCCTGTGTTACCTTATAGGCTTCTTCCTCCAGCTTGTCGATCTCGGCATACAATTCCTCATTCCTGTCAATATCTGAAGACTCGTTTACTTCGGCCTTCAATGCTTCGATCTGCTCATTCAGGGAGGTACAGGCCTCAGCGATGACCGATTTGAATTCGGTGGTCTTTGCCCTTAGCTCATCATGTGTCAGGCCCTTACATTTTTCCCACTGGGCGTTGATCTGATCAACCATAGGTCGCATCTCCTTGACATCGCGTTTTGATTTATCGCCGACAAAGACTTTTAAAACACTATTTAATAAACTCATGGAATTCTTCTTTTCCACATCCCTGTCTAAGGTGGTGGTATGGGCAGGAATGCAATTTAATTCGATTTTTTTGTGGTATTCACGAACATTGAACAGTCAAAAGCCGTTCCACTTTTACCCTATACGGTAATTCAGCTACAAGTCTGTCAAAATTACATAAAAAAAAAGCCTCCTAAGAGACTTTTTATAGCTATTTGATGATTCTGTTAGTATTCATCCTCATTCCAGAGGTAGTCCTCTTCAGTAGGGTAATCAGGCCAGATCTCCTCTATGCTCTCATAGATTTCTCCTCCTTCTTCTTCCATGGACTGAAGGTTTTCCACCACTTCCAATGGTGCTCCGGTCCTGATCGCGTAATCGATCAGTTCATCTTTTGTGGCTGGCCAGGGTGCATCGCTCAGGTAGGATGCCAGTTCTAAGGTCCAATACATGGTTAAAAGTATTACTTTGAAATTTTTGCAAAAATAATTTTTAAACCCAGACAGTCAAGTTTTTGATGGTTTATTTACACTATTTTTTAAAAAATCTCAATTTTGCTAATGACATAACGTCCAAAAAGGCAATTTATTAGCCTTTTTTCTCGGGAATCCACTTTACCTCTTCCGCTCCGAGGTCATAAGTGAACGCACGGGCCAGTACAAAGAGATAGTCAGACAGGCGGTTCATGTAGGAGAGGACCTCAGCGTCAAAGGGTTGATTATCATGCAAAATGCAGGCCATACGCTCTGCCCTGCGGCATACCGTTCTGGCAATATGACAGTATGACACGGCAGGGTGTCCCCCGGGCAGGATAAAGTGGGTCATTTGGGGAAGGGATTCCTCCATATGATCCATTTCTTTTTCGAGGAAAGCGATGTCCTCCGAACTGATCTTAGAGATGTTCAGTCGTTCCTTTCCGCTTTTCAGGATGGCTTTTTCAGGATCGGTAGCCAGGATGGACCCAATGGTAAATAGGTCTTTTTGTACCTTCATCAGGACTTCTTTATAACGAGATTGAACGTCCTGGTCTCGCAGAAGTCCCAGCCAAGAATTCAATTCGTCCACGGTCCCGTAGCTCTGGATGCGAATATGGTGTTTTGGGACCCGTGTTCCCCCGAAAAGGGCCGTCATACCCTCGTCTCCTGTTCTGGTGTAAATCTTCATAGTAAACCTGAGGAAGTATTACTCCTTTCTCTTTTTGCGTTCGTAGCCATCCATGAATTTGCGCGACCTCCGTTCTTTGGACCTCCTTCGGTTAAAGACGGAAAGGGCGACATAAATGACGGCCACCGCACCTAAAACGTAATAGATTGTATTATCCATAGCCCTGAATTCCCGTAAAATTAAACCATTATATCCTAATCCGGAAATGTTGCTTTGCCTGTTCCTCCCTCAGAAAGAGTAGGCCCCCGAAGAAATAATCTACAGATACCGTGATCCTGGGGTCTGCGCAAAGTGACTCCCAAAGGTTGAGGTCCTTCCGCGAATTGTGTATTCCCTCGATCAGGATCATACTGTCGTTGTGGCAATGCGGAAGTATTCTCTCCAGAAATGTATCGGAAAGCATATTTTGGCCGGTGCAGACCATGTCATACGGAGGATGGCTAAAACTGAGTTGCCCGAACTCTTTATTCAGAAGTCCTTCCATTTCCTTAAAACTTCCTTCCAGGTGCAGGGAGCGATAATTGAAATAGGGTATGCTTTTCAGGGCGATCTTTTCCGCCTTGTTATAAGGTCCTTTTCGCTTTTTGTAGAGACATTTCGTCAGGTAGGCGAATAGAAATGGGGAATGTACCCCGTGCTGGTTTGTCGAGCTAATGAGAAATCTGAAATAGGATCCGATTTGAAACAATGTTGTGTTCATTTCTATTGGTAGCCGATTTAACTTTCAGCCCGAAGGGAGATCTCATACCATCGTTCGGTTTTCTGATCTATCTGCTGTTCTGTTTCCTGCAGGGATTTAGACAGACTCGCGATCTCTTCCGGGGTGATGTCCGGGTTCAGGAACGCATCCTGCAATTCTTTTTTCTGCACCTCCAGCTTCTGTATTTCCCGCTCGAGCTGTTTGTACTCCTTTTGTTCGGAGTAGGAGAGGTTACTCCTTTTACCCTCCTCCCGCCAAGGTGACCCGGTGGTTTGGCCCTTTTCGGCATCCGAGGCTTTCTCCGCCTTTTTAGAAGCGTCCAAACTGTCTTCATAGGCCCTGAAATCTGAATAATTCCCGGGAAAATCTTCGATGATGCCTTCCCCCCTGAATACAAAGAGGTGGTCTACGATCTTATCCATAAAATAACGGTCGTGGGATACTACCACCAGGCAGCCGGGATAATCCAGCAGGAAAGATTCCAGGACATTCAGGGTCACCACATCGAGGTCGTTTGTCGGCTCATCCAGGATCAGGAAATTGGGATTTTGGATCAGCACGGTACAGAGATATAGACGTTTTTTCTCTCCCCCGCTGAGTTTTTCCACGAAGTCGTACTGCTTTTTCCTGTCGAAAAGAAATCGTTCCAGGAGTTGCTGGGCAGAGAGTTGCCTGCCTTTTTTCAAAGGGATATACTCTGCGATATCACGGATCACTTCGATTACTTTTTGCCCTTCCTTCACCGAAATGCCTTCCTGGGTATAGTAGCCAAATTTCACGGTCTCGCCAGTGATAATCTTCCCCCCATCCGGAAGGGTGTTCCCCGTCAGCAGGTTGAGGAAGGTGGTCTTTCCGGTCCCGTTCTTTCCAATGATCCCAAGTCGTTCCCCTTTCACAAAGGAGTAGTTGAATTTATCCAGGATGGGCGTATCGGGAAAGGATTTCACCACATTGTGGAATTCGAGGATCTTGCTTCCCAGGCGCTCCATGTTGATCTCCAGTTGTACTTCGTGGTCTTTTCTCCTTTGCTGGGCCTTGCTTTTGATCTCCTGGAAATCGTCGATACGCGACTTGGATTTGGTGGTACGGGCCTTGGGCTGCCTCCGCATCCAGTCGAGTTCCTTTCTGTAGAGTTGTCTCGATTTGTGCAGTTCCACGGCCTCACGCATTTCCCTGGCTTCTTTTTTCTCTAAAAAATAGCTGTAATTACCCTTGTAGGAATACAGGTTACCACCGTCGAGTTCGAGGATCTCGTCGCATACCCTTTCCAGGAAATACCTGTCGTGTGTCACCATAAAAAGAGTGATATTCTCCCTGGCGAAATAATGTTCCAGCCATTCGATCATCTCAAGGTCGAGGTGGTTCGTGGGTTCATCCAGGATAAGCAGGTCCGGCTTGTTTAACAGGGCATGAGCCAGGGCGAGCCTTTTCTTCTGTCCTCCGGAAAGTGTCCCAACCCTCGCTTGGAGATCGGTGAGCTGTAGTTTGAAAAGGATCTGCTTGTACTGTGTTTCGAAATCCCAGGCGTTGTGGCGTTCCATGGCCTCGAAAGCCTTCTGGTACCGCTTCTGGTCCCCGGGATTATCGAGGGCTTTCTCGTAATCCCTGATGACCCTCAGGATCTCGTTGTCTGAACGAAATACCGTTTCTTCCAGGGACAAATCCCCGTCGAGATCAGGATCCTGCTCCAGGTAGGAGATACGCAGCCCTTTTCGGGTGTTGACCATCCCCGTGTCTGGCTGATCCTTCCCTGCCAGGATATTCAGGATGGAGGTTTTACCGGTCCCGTTCTGTGCGATCAGGGCTATCTTCTGACCTGCATTAATGCCGAAAGAAAGCCCGGAAAAGAGGATGCGTTCCCCGAACCCCTTCGAGATTTCCTCTACAGAGACGAGATTCATAGCGGCGATGATTCAATTTTTCTGGTGTGGTAGAGGAGGAAACCAAACCGTAACCCCAGGGTGATAAGGAGGACGGCAACCAGAGGCGAATAGATCTGAATGCCCAGGGCCCAGACCGGGACTGCAATCAGAAGGAGGATGAGCAGGAAGGTCAGGTAAAGGGGCAGCCAATTAGGCAATCCTTTGTATCTCAACAGGTAATAGGCAGGTACGAGGTTCAGAGGAAAGGCCCACAGCACATTGAGGTTCTGGGCCGTGGCCGTGTGGTCTGTAAAGAACCACAGGAAGACCATCAGGCATCCTGCCAGTCCTGTTAAGAGGAAGAGGATGACGTCAAGAACCCTGCTTCTCACCTCATTCCTGAAATCGATGTAGGTGATGGTAGCGGTAAAAAGGAATAACAATCCTAACCAGAACAAAGGAGATGCCGTAAAATAGTTTCCGCGGTTCTGAAGATGGTAGTTGAGGATGGTTCTTTCGCGCAGTACGATGGGTTTATCCTTGATCCGGGTGTGTTGGAGTTGAAAAAAGACGTATTCCGGGAGGAACATATATTGCTTGTAATCGGCCTGCCGGTCTATCACGGCACCCAGGGCCAGGTCTATTCCGAAACTAGACCAGGAATTCGCGATCAGGTTCTCCTGGATAAGGTCCCTGAAGGTCTTGCTGCTGTCCTGCAAGTAATTGGTGAAGACGATATCCTCTTCGAGGACCCGTTGCAGCACTTCCGGGATCTTCGTGGAACAGTTCTCCAGGAGAAAGTCATATTTGTAATCCCTGTTCTGAGGTTTGTAATTGTTCTCCAGAAAATCAAAAACCTCATTTTGCTCCCGGGGAGAGATGTCCAGTATTTGTTCTTTCACCCAGCGGTTCTCAAGCTCATAGGTGTAAAGGAAATTTTCGAATCGCTGTTTGCTCAGGGAATACAGCAGTTTCCCCTGGGCAAATTTGCCGTAGAAGTTGGGGGTGTTGAAGTTGAAGGTGCCATAGTTGTAGATCCAGTCAATGTCTCTGTCTCTGTCCTGCACCCTGAATGCGCTGTGCCCGAAGGAAGAGTACAACTCGGTACCCGGCCCGCAGGTGATCACGCTGATCACAGCTTTGTCTGACAGGGGATCTGCCTGAGGTCTCAGGGGAATCACAAAGAGAAAGGTGAGGAGGGTAAAAAGCTGCTTTAAGGTCATCTGGCATGTTCTGCTTTGGGCTAAAACCGGTATCCCGGCAAATATCTGAATAAAAAATATGAGAAAACAGGGAACGTAAAAATTATGCTATTTTAGCGGGAAAGAAGACCGGATTGAAAAAAAACATTCCCAATTTCCTGACCTTGATGAATGTGCTGGCCGGTTCATTGGCGGTCGTCTTTGCCCTTGACAACCAATGGCCCACCATGGCTTTGCTGGTTCTGGCCGGATTGATCTTCGATTTTCTGGACGGGCTAAGCGCCAGAGCCCTGAAGGTACAGAGCAAGCTGGGACTACAGTTGGATTCCCTCGCCGATATGGTCACCTTCGGACTCGTTCCGGGGATCGTGATGTACCAGCTGTTCACCATGAGCCTGGGGGTATCTCAGGAAATAAATTCAGGTAGCGGTGAAGAAGCACTCCGGCTCTCGGCTGTGCTTCCCTTTGCGGGATTTGCTGTCACACTGGCCTCTGCCGTAAGACTTGCGCGGTTCAATATAGATGAGCGGCAAACAACATCATTTATCGGTCTGCCGACCCCTGCTAACGCCCTGCTGGTGGTTTCTCTCCCCATGATCCTTCTTTACAATGGGAATGACGCCCTCAACAACATCATCCTGAACCCCTGGTTCCTGTTCGTCCACACGACCCTGAGCTGTTATCTCCTAAACGCCCCCATCCCCCTTTTCTCCCTCAAATTCAAGAGCTGGGGATTTAAGGATAATTCTCTGAGGTATATTTTCCTTTTTGTATGCCTGTTTTGTATAGGTACGATGAAGTTCCTGAGTGTTCCGGTGATCATCCTGATCTACCTCCTGATGTCCCTCTTTTTTTTCAGACCTGCTGCCAAGAACTCGACGGGATGACCCGGCCTGTATAAACCGTGACGGTTTCTAATACTGAAGTTTCTTTTTGCGGAGTTCGAAGTTCTGCCCCAGATAGACCTTCCTGACCATTTCGTCCTCTGCCAGGACCTCCGGCACACCCGACTTAAGAATGCCCCCTTCAAACATGAGGTAAGACCGTTCCGTGATCGCCAGGGTCTCCTGCACGTTGTGATCCGTGATGAGAATACCGATATTCTTGTCCTTCAGCTGGGCGACAATCCGCTGTATGTCCTCAACAGCAATGGGGTCAACCCCTGCGAAGGGTTCATCCAGAAGGATAAACTTGGGGTCTGTGGCAAGTGCCCTCGCGATCTCGGTCCGCCTGCGTTCCCCACCCGACAGGAGGTCACCCCTGTTCTTTCGAATATGTCCCAGGCCGAATTCCTCAATGAGCTGTTCCATCTTCATGTGCTGTTCCTTCTTGCTGAGCTTGGTCAGCTGGAGCACGCTGAGGATGTTCTTTTCAATGCTGAGTTTCCTGAAGACAGACGCTTCCTGGGCCAGGTAACCGATCCCGTTCTGGGCCCTTTTGTACATAGGAAATTTGGTAATCTCGGTATCGTCGAGAAAGATCCTCCCTCCGTTGGGTTTGATCAGGCCGACGATCATATAGAAACAGGTTGTTTTGCCGGCTCCGTTAGGACCCAGCAGCCCCACGATCTCTCCCTGGTTTACTTCCAGGGAGATCCCTTTCACGACCTTTCGGCCGCGGTAGGCTTTCATGATATTTTCGGCTCTGAGTTTCATTTCGGTCCAAAACTAAGGTATTCTCCAGGGAGGGGAAAGGAATTACGTTTTTTTTAACCTTCCTGCTCTTCCAGGGCCTCCCAGAATTCGTAGGCCCTCCTGAGGTGGGGAACCACGATGGTTCCACCCACCAGGGTGGCAATGCCCAGGGTCTCCATGACCTCTTCTTTTTGTGCACCGGCTTTGCGGGCGCTCTCCAGGTGGTACTTTACGCAGTCGTCACATCGGAGTACGGCAGAGGCCACCAGGCCCAGAAGTTCCTTGGTCTTTACATCCAGAGCCCCTTCGGCGTAGGCATGGGTGTCCAGGTTAAAGATCCGCTTGATGAGCTTGTTGTTCGCTCCCAGCAGTTTTTCATTCATCCTGGCGCGATACGCATTGAATTCTTCAACTTGATTTGGCATATTTCTCAGCTTTTTTGGCTTCCCGTTTCAACACGTAGGCAGAGATATAGATGCTGAACTGGTACAGGATGAGCACGGGAATGGCGACGATGATCTGGCTGGCCACATCAGGAGGGGTGATGACGGCCGAAATGATGAGCACGATCACCAGGGCTATCTTCCTGTATTTTTTCAGGATCTCCGGAGTGACGAGACCTACTTTGGTCAGGAAGTAAATGATGATGGGCAGCTCAAAGATGAGTCCGCAAGCAATCACAGCTGCACGAACCGTGGAAATATAAGAGCTCAGGTCGATGTCATTATACACCTCCGGGCTCACTGTATAGCCCCCCAGGAAGTTGATCGAGAGCGGGGCCACTACGTAATATCCGAACAACACTCCCATAAAAAACAAAAGGGAAGCCACGAGGATAAAGCCCCTGGAGCTCTTCCTTTCATTTTCATACAGCCCCGGGCTGATAAACCGCCACATCTCATAGAGTACATAGGGGAAAGCGACGATAAATCCCGCCCAGATGGAGGTCCAGATGTGGGCAGAAAACTGCCCTGCCATCACCCGGCTCTGTATCCGGAAGAGGGGCTCGTTGCTGCAAAAG
Organism: Muriicola sp.; assembly: GCF_041567615.1. Taxonomy (GTDB): domain Bacteria; phylum Bacteroidota; class Bacteroidia; order Flavobacteriales; family Flavobacteriaceae; genus Muriicola. The sequence goes on along the minus strand of NZ_JBFGBM010000013.1, from coordinate 5,387 downwards.
GCCTCGCTGAACCCCAGCATCTTGGAAAGCTTACAAAAAACACCATACGTGGGAAAATCGGGTTTTTTGGGTCCGAAGATCACCGTGTCGAAGATAAAATCCTTCATCAGGAAGGCGACAAATCCAACAATGACCACGGCCATGGTGGATCGGATCAGGTGCCATCTCAGTTCCTCCAGGTGGTCGAGGAACGACATTTCATTGGGATCCTTCTTCTTCCTCGCCATTACAGGATACCTTCGTTTATGAGGTTGTGGAGGTGGACCACCCCCAGGTACTTTCCGTCCTTTTCCACCAGCAATTGAGATATTTCATTGGTCTGCATCTCCTTGAGGGCCTTGACGGCCAAAACGTCGGGTTCTATGGTTTTGGGGTGTCTACTCATGATATCTTCAGCGGTAAGACCGTTGATGTTCTCGTATTTGTTGAGCATCCTGCGAATATCCCCGTCTGTGACCACGCCCACGAGTTTTCCTCCGCTCAGTACAGCAGCCACTCCCAGCATCTTTTCAGAGATCTCCACGATGACTTCCTTAACAGGGGAATGAGCTTCCACCTTGGGGACCATATTCTGGGAGGAAATATCGGAAACCCTCAGGTACAATTTTTTTCCCAGGGTGCCTCCGGGATGAAACTTGGCAAAGTCCCTGGAGCTGAATCCCCTGAGTTCCAAAAGGCAAATGGCCAGGGCATCGCCCATGACCAGCTGGGCCGTGGTACTGGTAGTGGGAGCCAGGTTGTTTGGGCAGGCTTCTTTTTCCACATAGGTGTTCAACACGAAGTCGGATTTTTCAGCCAGATAGGACTCGGTATTGCCCGTGATGGCGACCAGTTTATTTCCCCCCGACCTGATCAGGGGCACCAGCAATTTGATCTCGGGGGTATTTCCGCTCTTAGAGATGCAGATCACGACATCCTTCTGTTGAATGGTTCCGAGGTCGCCGTGAATGGCATCAGCCGCGTGCATAAAGATAGCCGGCGTCCCGGTGGAGTTCAGGGTAGCGACGATCTTGGAGGCGATGATAGCGCTTTTCCCCACCCCGGTGATGACCACCCTGCCTTCAGCTTTGTAAATACAGTCTACCGCATCCGCAAATTGACCGTCGAGCTGGTTGACCATATTCAGAATGGCATTGCCTTCCGTTTCTACAGTTTTTTTTGCCAGTTCCAGTAAGGCTTTATGCTTGCTCAAGACGAGATTGTGATTTGGTGATACGGAATGCAGATTTTATCTCAAAGGGTAATATCAATCTAAAAGAATGTATTATATTTAAGAAAACAAATTTACGCAAACTTATTAATAGGGTATTCTAATACTTCGAGAAAAACTACTGCGACCCCGACTAACCTTGTAGTTGATTTAAACTTATTGTGGAGCAGATGAATTCATGTAGCAGCGAGATTAAGTAAAGAATTTGGGAATGGTTTTGAATGATACGGAACTGCAGACCTCTCTGAAAAAATATTTTGGATTTTCTTCCTTTAAAGGCCTACAGGAAAAAGTAATTAAAAATGTGATCGAAGGGAACAACACCTTTGTGATCATGCCTACAGGCGGGGGTAAATCCCTTTGTTACCAATTACCTGCCTTGCTCAAAGAGGGCACGGCCATCGTAGTTTCCCCCCTGATTGCCCTGATGAAGAACCAGGTAGACGCCTTGCGCGGTATCTCCACCAATGAGGACGGGGTGGCCCATGTGCTGAATTCTTCCCTAAACAAATCAGAGGTAAAGCAGGTTAAACAGGACATCGTGGATGGGATCACCAAATTGCTGTACGTGGCCCCGGAATCCCTGACCAAGGAAGAGTATATAAAATTTCTGCAATCGGTAAAGATCTCTTTTGTTGCCATAGACGAAGCCCACTGTATTTCGGAATGGGGGCATGATTTCAGGCCTGAGTACCGTAACCTGAGGCCTATCATCGACCGGCTTGGAGAGAACATTCCCATTATCGGTCTAACGGCTACAGCCACGCCCAAGGTGCAGGAAGATATCGTCAAGAACCTCGGCATACAGGATGCCGCCCTGTTCAAAGCATCCTTCAATCGTCCTAATTTGTTCTATGAGGTCAGGCCCAAGACCAAGAACGTGGAAGCAGACATCATCCGCTTCGTCAAGAAGAATCCTGGGAAATCGGGTATCATTTATTGCCTCAGCCGTAAAAAGGTGGAAGAGCTCGCCCAGATGCTCCAGGTGAATGGGGTCAGTGCCGTACCTTATCACGCTGGCTTTGACAGTAAGACCCGTTCCAAATACCAGGATATGTTCCTCATGGAGGATGTGGATGTGGTGGTCGCCACCATTGCGTTTGGTATGGGGATCGACAAACCGGATGTGCGATACGTGATCCATCACGATATCCCCAAAAGCATAGAAAGCTATTACCAGGAAACCGGGAGGGCCGGCCGGGATGGGGGAGAAGGACACTGCCTTGCTTTCTACTCCTATAAGGATGTGGAAAAACTTGAAAAGTTTATGTCCGGGAAACCCGTGGCCGAACAGGAAATAGGGAACGCCCTGTTGCAGGAGATCGTCGCCTATGCGGAGACCTCCATCTCCAGGAGGAAGTTCATCCTCCACTATTTCGGGGAGGAGTTCGATGAGGTGAACGGGGAGGGAGCCGATATGGACGACAATGCCAGGAACCCCAAAGAGAAGGAAGAAGCCAGGGACAGCCTGGTCAAGTTGTTGGAGGTCATCCAGGGAACCAATGAAAAATTCAGGTCCAAGGAAATCGTAAAAACCCTTATCGGATCCACCAACGCCCTTATCGCCTCACATAAGATAGACGGAAAGGAATTTTTTGGAAGCGGAAGCGAACATCCCAAGGAATACTGGATGGCTCTCATCAGGCAGGCCCTGGTCGCGGGATACCTCAGAAAGGAGATCGAGCAATACGGCATACTTCATGTTACGGAGGAAGGGGAAGATTTCTTAAAATCACCCACTTCCTTTATGATGACGAAGGACCACGTGTACAACGAGGAGACGGACAATGCCATAGTGGGTGCCACGAAGAAATCAGGAGGTGTGGCAGATGAGCGCTTGCTGAAATTGCTGAAGGACCTCAGAAAGAATGAAGCCAAGAAGCTGGATGTGCCTCCCTTTGTAGTATTCCAGGATCCATCCCTGGAGGATATGGCTTTAAAGTACCCCATCAGCCTGGAAGAGATGACTAATATCCACGGGGTGGGGGAAGGCAAGGCACGAAAGTTCGGACAGCCTTTTATAAGAATGATCGCCGATTATGTGGAGGAACACGATATCGTACGCCCCGATGACCTTGTGGTCAAGAGTACAGGTGCGAATTCCGGGCTCAAGCTCTACATCATACAGAACATTGACAGGAAGCTGCCCCTCGATGATATCGCTGCTGCTAAAGGGCTCGAACTTCCGGAACTCGTCAAAGAGATGGAACAGATTGTCTTCAGCGGGACCAGGCTCAATATCGATTACTGGATCGATGAGATCCTCGATGAGGACCAGCAGGAAGAGATTCACGACTACTTCCTCGATGCCGAGACGGATAATATAGAGGTCGCCATGAAAGAATTCAACGGGGATTACGAAGACGAGGAACTCCGTTTATATCGCCTTAAATTCATGAGTGAGGTGGCCAACTGAACCACCAGAAAAAAACCCCGGACATCCGGGGTTTTTTTTTAAAAGTTGTCGAACTCACCTGCCGATATCAGGGCAATGATGGCCCCGAAATACAAGATGATAAAGACGATATACAAAAGAGCAAGGGCCAATCCCACATAAGACAATACCCGCCCTGTTTTTACATTTTCATATCCCGTGTACATACCCGGATTTTCATTGTAGATACGTTCCGCTTTACTGGCACTGTTGAGACCCAGGATGGTAAAGATGATCCCAAAAGGCCCGCAACAAAGCAAGGTGAGAACTACGGATAGTATTCCCATCGTCAGTGCATTGCTGGCTCCGGGCAGTGATTGTTGGTTCATAATCTGTTTTTAAATCGTTATTCTTCTATGCCGAATTGCTCCATGATCTCCTGTGATTTTCGCATGGCTTCTTCCCAGCCACCCATGGCCTGGATCTGGTAGATGGTCCAGAACAGGTACAAGACCCCGAGGACAAGTCCGATGATCACAAGGATCTTGGCGGTCCTGAGCTGACCCTGATTGGAATAACCCTGAGGGTTTTCCATCAGCGTTTTCTCGTCCTTTTTTACGAGGTACAAGCCAATTCCCGACATGATGATGGCAGGGATCCCATAGATACAGCAACACAGATAGGACAGGATAGCCAGGACAATGGCAATGGTTACGTTGGGCAGTTTTTGTTGTTCCATAAAAAACTTGGTTAGAAGAGTTTATATACAAAATTGGCCAGGATCATCACCACACTCGTGATCATGAGAACGATGCTGATCGTATTGGCGTATTTGATTCTGTAAAACTGGTCGAGCAGGAGAAAGGCAAATAACCCGAGGATGGGATAAATGGCAGGATACATTTTGAAAGCCGCCAGGAATTGCCCCTGAAATAAGAGCCATAGGGACCTCTGAATACCACATCCGGGGCAATCCATCCCCAGGAGCTGTTTGCTCAGGCAAGGCAGCATCAGGTCTTTGGTGGCAAATAGGAAAGGGATGAGATTCACACGTATGGTTTAACATTCTCCTACCGAAAAATACTATTATTTTTAGGGAATGAAAATAAAACCCCTCATTATTTTCCGGTCGATATGGCAAAAATAAAAGCAGGTGACAGGGTACAGGTGCTCGATGATTCCATCGAGGGGGTCGTCATGCAAGTGGTTCAGGAACTGGTCAGGATCAGGACGGACGAGGGCTTCGATTTGGAGTTTACTCTTCAGGAGGTGCTTTTGGTAGAAGGTCAGGAGCGCATACGGGTAAGCCGCGATGAGGTGAACGCCTCCCGTCTGGAGAAGGAAGTAGACAGGAAACCGGGCATCAGGGTCTCCAGGAAAAAGGAGCGTGATGTCCCCGCCATGGAGGTAGACCTGCACATCCATCAATTAGTCCCGGATACCAGGGGGATGAGCAATTACGAGATGCTCAACATCCAGATGGACACAGCGAAAAGACAGCTGGAATTTGCCCTGAGGAAGAATATCAGGAGAGTCGTCTTTATTCACGGAGTCGGCGCCGGGGTATTGAAGGAAGAGCTCGGTTTCCTGTTGCGCCGTTATCCCCAGATCAACTATTACGATGCAGATTATCAGAAGTACGGCCTGGGGGCCACGGAAGCCTATATCCTCCAGAATCCCAGGGAGAACTGATCATTGCTTTGTTGATACCGTGCCGAAATCGTCAATGCTCGTATCCGTGATGCGCTCGCCCTGAGCATTGATCAGAGTGACGTCCCTTAGCAGAATAGTATGGTCAAATTG
>NZ_JBFGBM010000012.1:0-24412 GCF_041567615.1 Muriicola sp. | reverse complement strand
TTTGGTTTTCCATGATAACCATTGAAGGCATTTAGGTATTTTAGATTAGCACAACTTATTGAAAGAATTACAACACCAATGAATAGGTAAATAGATTTTTTAGACATTCCTTTTAATTGAATTGAATGATAAAAAAGAGTCTTAAATATACCTTTTTCAAAGAAGAAAAGTCACCGCAGAAATCTTCAAGTTCAATTATACTTTGGGCAGTTTCATGCGTTGAAGATATGCCTGCCGGCAAGCTCACTATCGTTCGCCGGACCCAGCGATCCCGTGTTGCAAGCCTGCCTGCCGGCAGGCAGGTGCAAAATCCTATGCAAGCTCCGCTTGCCTGATTTTTGTTTCTATGGTCAGACTCAAGTTAGCCTGGTCTTCCTTTTAATTTAGGAATTTTAGAAGCAAGGGCTGGGGTTAACTTCGCTGCGCTCGCTGGACCCAGCGATCCCGTGTTGCATGTGCAAAATCCTACGCAAGCTCCGCTTGCCTGATTTTTGTTTCCTTTAAAATGCCCAAGCAAGCTTGGCCTTTCTCCGAAACAAAAATCCCCGCCTTGCTGGCGAGGATTTTGCGCTTGATCGTGACCTGGCTGGGGCTCGAACCCAGGACCCTCTCCTTAAAAGGGAGATGCTCTACCAACTGAGCTACCAGGTCAGAATGTCATTTTTTTATCTTTAAGGTGCCTGTGAGGGGAGCCCTTTTAGAGGGTGCAAATATAATATCAATAATCTATTTTTCAAGTCGAATTAAGGATAATTTTATGAATTCTTTGAATTCGGTTTGAATTGCACCATTTTTGCAAAAAGAGCAATTATGCAGATCGTCCTTGTAGGCTATATGGGAAGTGGAAAGTCGGTTGTGGGGCAGGCCCTGGCAATCCGGCTGCAACTTCCTTTTCTGGATTTGGACGATTATATTGAACAGGAAGTGGGTAAGGACATTCCGGAGATCTTCCGGCAGAAGGGTGAGATCTTTTTCAGGAAAAAGGAACATGAATTCCTAAGGGAGGTCCTCGACTCCAAAGATGATCTCGTACTTTCTGCCGGCGGGGGGACCCCCTGCTACTCCGGAAATATGGACCTGCTCCTCAACACTACGCCCAATGTCTTCTACCTGCAGATGTCGGTCCCAGCGCTCACGGCCCGACTTATCGGAGAAAAGGACCACCGACCCATGATCAGTCACCTAAGGCCCGAGGACCTGCAGGAATATATCGGAAAACACCTGTTCGAAAGGCGTCCCTTTTACTCCAGGGCCCATCATTCTATCCCGTGTGAAGGGAAGTCTGTGGAGGAGATCGTGGCTGCTATAGCCGGTAAACTAGTCTAGATAAACCACATCTTTTTTGGACTCGAAGTGCACATGGACGTGTTCCTGTAAAGAGGTGGAAAGGGAGATCCCTTTGAAATCGGCTTTTACGGGATACTTTTTGTGGTTGCGGTTCACGAGCACAGCCGTTTTCAATCTTTTTAAGGGTGTCTTCAGGAAATGGTGTACTCCGTAGATCAGGGTGGAACCCGAATTCAGTACATCGTCCACCAAAACAATGGAGGCATTCTCGTATTCAGAAGGTTGCAAAGAGGTGGAAACGCCGCTTTTGAGGGGATCCGACTTATCCATGGTCACCTGGCACAGCACGATCTCTGCATCCGTGATCTTTTTCAGGACACCCTGCAATTTTTTAGCAAAAGAGAGTCCGCCCCCGGTTATTCCCGCTATGATGATGCGCTTCTCATCCACATTGACCTCGTAGATCTGGTAGGCGATACGCCTGATGATATGCTGGATTTGCTCGTGTTTCAGGATGCTGTTCTCCATGGTTCAGATCGATTTCTTTTCAAAGATAAAAAAGAGTTCACTTCCCTGCCTTGGTGAAATGGAATTGTAGGCCCTTTCCAGCGTCTTAATGTGAAAATACTTTGAGAATAATTCCCGGTAGGTTTCTAAGTCGCCTCCGTAGGGAGGTCCGCCCTCCTTCAGGGGAAAGTCGAAAAGCAATCCTGCAAGGACACCATCCTCCCGAAGCAGGGAGTGCATTTTTACCGCGTAGTTCTCCCTCATTTGGGGTTTCAGGGCGCAAAAGAAGGTCTGTTCCAGGATCAGATCGAATTCCATGTCCTCCAGGTCGAAGAAGTCGCCTTGCAACAGCTGGTCCCCGGGAAATTGAGGATAGGCTTTTTTGAAAGCCCCAAAGGGAACTTCGCTGATATCCAGGGCATAAACGGAAGGGAATCCTTTTTCGAACAGATAAGCCACTTCATAGGCATTGCCTGCGCCGGGCACCAGGATATCGATCTCCCTGTCCGGCAATTGGTCTACATAAGCCTTGATGGGGGTGGAGACCTCTCCAATATCCCAGCCCATATGGCGTTTGAGATAGCGCTCATCCCAATATTCCTTAGTCCCCTCCATCCAGGTAATCGTCAATGTTCCTTCTGTCTTTCTTCGTGGGCCTGCCTGTTCCTTTTTTTCGGTAATAGGATTGAGCCATACGCTGTATTTCCTGATGCTGAAGAGCCTCCTCGGGTGTGGTGTCATTTCGGTAGAGTCCGACGATCTTGGCACCCACACGGCTTTCAGGAATTTCCAGCACCGTCAGCTGGTAGTCGATCTGATTTTTCCTCAGACGGATCTCATCTGAAGGGAACACTTCCCTCGAAGGTTTGGCCACTTGACCGTTGACCTGTACCTGGCCCTTCTTGCAGGCCTCAGTGGCCTGGTTTCGGGTCTTGTAATATCGCGTACACCACAGGTACTTATCAATGCGCATCCTCAGGATAAATTCTTTGTTAAGGTCTTCAGCAAAAATAGGGGAAAATTGTATCTTGCGGCCGTTAAAAAGAATGCTATGCCCATAAAAAAGGCCATTCTGGCGATGGTCGCTTCCTTGTTGATCCTTTCCTGTGGCAACGATGACGGACCTGGATTTGACTTGATCCCTCCCAGAGCCCTGAGTGAGGTTGTGATTGAGGATGAAGCCGCCATCCAGGAATACCTCCAAACCCATTTTTACAATTACGAGGAGTTTGAGAACCCTCCTGCTGATTTCGATTTCCGAATCAAATTAGACACTATCGCAGGTGACAACAGCGGGAAACGACCCCTGATAGACGATGTGCAGTCTATTTCGATCGAGGTAAGCTCCGAGGATTTTGAACTAGAGGATGATGAAACCGTTACCCATACGCTGTATTACCTGATTGCGAGGGAAGGGGCAGGGAATTCCCCCACGGCTGCAGATTCTACTTACATCCGTTATGAAGGTTCCCTCCTGACAGGCGTCTTGTTCGACGGTACGGGAGATTATACCTGGCAATACCTTCCCTTCTTCCTGAGAGGATACGGGCAGGCGATCACTAAATTCAAGGCAGGAAGCGATATTCAGGTAAACCCTGATGGTACGACCGAAATAACGAATTCTGGAATAGGAGTGATGTTCCTTCCTTCCGGACTGGCCTATTTTAATGGGACTCCATCGGGTATCCCGGCTTATTCTCCGCTCATCTTCAAGGTATCATTAGGCCTTTACATAGAAGAAACGGATTATGATAATGACGGAATCCCCTCTATCCTGGAAGATCTCAATGGGGATGGGGACGTTACGAATGACAATACGGATGAGAGCGAGGAGCGAAGATTAAGAGTACCTCGTTTGCCCAACCACATCGATCCCGATGATGACGGGGACGGCATTCCCACCAGGGACGAGATCATCATAGATGCACAGGGGAATATTTCTTTCCCCGATTCAGATAATGACGGTATTCCGGATTACCTCGACATCGACAGCTAAGAAAAAAGGCCCTGAATTTCAGGGCCTTTTTTTTATAGTTTGAGTGAAAAGCTAAGGATGAGCTGATCGGGCCTTGTGTCTATCCGGCTCGTAGGCACCGTGGTCACGTTCCGGTTGATAAAGGTCGCCTCGTTGTCGCTGAATCCGCGTTCGTACCTCAGATCGATGCCGAGCATCCCGAGGTTGATCCCTGCACCGAGATTCACACCTACCGTAAAGTCGTTACTTACATCGTTGATGGTGATGCCGTCGTATTCCGTGTCCAGGATGTACTGGAAGGCAGGACCCCCGAATACGTGGATAGGTCCGATGATCTTGGCCCCGATAAGCATCGGAAGATCCAGTTTCTGCATTTTAAAATCGTCGCTGTCGTATTCCGAGGAGATGCTGGTATAGACCAACTCCGGCCTGAAATACACACGGGATCCCAGCTGACCGAAGAACCCGATGTGGTAACCCACATTCCTGTCCGGGTTGCGGGCTGCTTCCCCGGCAGATTCAAAATAATCTCCATTGGCGTTGTAGTTGAGTCCGGCCTTGATTCCGAACTTTGAGTCGACCTGCGCATAAGAAACGGCAGAGAGGGCGGCCATAGCCACCACTAGAAGTGCTTTCTTCATAAGGTGTTCATTTTAATTAGACATGGAAAGGGTATCAAGAATGATACCGAAAATCTATGCCTTCCTTTTTAACACCTGTAAAACGGCCTCCTTAATAGCTTTATTGTCCAGTCCGTATTTTTCCATCAGCTGGTCTGAGGTACCGCTTTCCCCAAAGGTATCACGGGTGGCCACAAACTCCTGAGGGGCAGGGTGGTGGAGGGTAAGGGTTCGGGCTACGCTCTCTCCGAGTCCGCCCAGGAAATTGTGCTCTTCACAGGTAACCACACACCCGGTTTTTCGCACCGAGGCCAGAATAGCTTCTTCATCCAGAGGTTTGATCGTATGAATATTGATGACCTCGGCAGAGATACCTTCCTGTTCAAGGGCTTCTGCAGCCTGCAGGGCTTCCCACACCAGGTGACCTGTTGCAATTATTGTGACATCCTTCCCTTCGTTGAGCATGACGGCCTTGCCAATGTGGAAATCTTGTTGCGGATCTGTGAAATTAGGCACTTTGGGCCGGCCGAACCTCAGGTAAACGGGGCCTTCATGTTCCGCAATGGCCAGGGTGGCAGCTTTGGTCTGGTTGAAATCGCAGGTATTGATCACCGTCATTCCCGGCAGCATTTTCATGAGTCCGATATCCTCCAGGATCTGGTGGGTAGCTCCATCCTCCCCCAGGGTAAGCCCGGCGTGGGAGGCACAGATCTTTACATTTTTCCCGGAGTAGGCTATGGACTGGCGTATCTGGTCGTAGACCCTCCCGGTAGAAAAGTTGGCAAAAGTACCGGTAAAGGGAATATAACCCCCGATGGTAAGACCGGCTGCGATCCCCATCATGTTGGCTTCGGCGATCCCGACCTGGAAAAACCGGTCCGGGTTCTCCTCTATAAATTCGTCCAGTTTCAGAGACCCCACCAGGTCGGCACAGAGGGAAACCACTTTGGGGTTCGTCCTTCCCAATTCGGTCATCCCGGCTCCAAAACCGCTGCGGGTATCCTTTTTTCCCTGATCTGTATACTTTTTCATGGCGTAAACTTGCTAATAATGATTAATAATCTCCCAGAGTCTCTTCGTTCTGTTCGAGGGCCCGCTCCAATTGCTCGTCGTTGGGGGCTTTTCCGTGCCAGGCGTGGGTATGCATCATGTAATCGACTCCGTTCCCCATCACAGTGTGCATGATCACACAAACCGGTTTTCCTTTCCCGCTTCTCTTTTTAGCCTCTTTGAGGGTGTCTATGATGGCCTCGAGATCATTTCCTTCTTTCAGTTCCAGCACATCCCAGCCAAAGACCCGGAATTTTTCACCCACATCGCCCAGCGCCATGACGTCTTCTGTGTTCCCGTCTATCTGCTGGCTGTTCCGGTCGATAGTGGCGATGAGGTTGTCCACTTTTTTACTGCCGGCGAACATGATGGCCTCCCAGTTTTGTCCTTCCTGCAATTCTCCGTCCCCGTGGAGACTGTAAACGATGTGCTTATCCTTGTTCAGCTTTTTGGCCAGGGCCGTACCGATGGCGACAGACATGCCCTGTCCGAGGGATCCCGATGAGATCCTCACACCCGGAAGCCCTTCGTGCGTGGTGGGATGGCCCTGCAAACGCGAATCCAGCATGCGGAAGGTATTGAGTTCTTCCAGGGGGAAATACCCCTTCCGCGCCAGGACACTGTAATACACTGGGGATATATGTCCGTTGGAGAGAATGAAGATATCCTCGCCGATCCCGTCCATGGTGAACCTGTCATGGAGTTTCATGATTTCAAAGTAGAGGGCGACAAAGAATTCCGTGCATCCCAGGGATCCGCCCGGATGGCCGGAATTTACCTTGTGGACCATACGCACGATATCCCGCCGAACCTGGGTGGCGATCTTTGCCAAATCTTGTTGTGATGCCATAAGAGCTATTAGTTTTCGGGCCTAAAAGTAACGGCAAACTTTTGCTTGTACAAAGGGAGTTATTACATTTTATCAACGAATAAGAGGACGCAGAACTTTATTTTTTTGTTAGGGAAATTCTTTTAATCGTTACCTATCTTTGCCTTCTCAATCAAGGTATTGCAATTCAATCTACAACATAAGGATCCGGCCTCAAAAGCCCGGGCTGGGGAGATGATTACGGATCACGGCAGCATCAGGACCCCTATTTTTATGCCCGTAGGGACGGTGGCCTCCGTTAAAGGAGTTCATCAGAGGGAGTTGCGGGAGGAGATCAACCCGGATATCATCCTGGGAAATACCTACCATCTCTACCTGCGTCCTGGAATTGACATCCTAAGGAAGGCAGGCGGGCTGCACGCTTTCATGGGGTGGGACAGGAACATCCTGACCGACAGCGGGGGCTACCAGGTGTATTCCCTCTCGGGCAACCGCAAGATCCGGGAAGAAGGAGTCAATTTCAAGTCGCATATAGATGGATCTTCCCATATGTTCACCCCTGAGAACGTCATGGAGATCCAACGGATCATCGGGGCAGACATCATCATGGCCTTTGACGAATGCACACCCTATCCCTGTGATTACAAATACGCGGAAAGGTCCATGCACCTCACCCACCGCTGGCTGGATCGCTGTATGACACACCTGGAGAAACTCCCTTATGAGTACGGGTATTCCCAGACCTTTTTTCCCATTGTACAAGGCTCTACTTATTCTGACCTTCGAAAAAGATCTGCGGAGTACATTGCCGGCGTGGGGGCCGAGGGAAATGCCATTGGGGGGCTGTCTGTAGGTGAGCCCGCCGAAGAGATGTACGCCATGACCGAAGTGGTCTGCGATATCCTGCCCGAGGACAAGCCCAGGTACCTCATGGGGGTGGGCACCCCCATCAATTTGCTGGAAAATATCGCTTTGGGGATCGATATGTTTGACTGTGTGATGCCGACAAGAAACGGGCGCAATGGCATGCTCTTTACTTCCCATGGCACGATCAATATTAAAAACAAGAAGTGGGAAAGCGATTTTTCCCCTATAGATGAGCACGGTCCTACCTTTGTGGACCGGGAATATTCCAAGGCCTATCTCAGGCATTTGTTTGCCGCCAATGAATTCTTAGGCAAACAAATCGCAACCATACACAATCTGGGGTTCTACCTGTGGTTGGTCAGGGAAGCCAGAAATCATATTTTAGCGGGTGATTTTGCATCCTGGAAGAACAGGATGGTGAAACAAATGGACAACCGACTCTGATGCTCAAAATTCTCGACAGATATATTCTGAAGCGCTACCTGCTCACCTTTGGGATGATGTTGTTGTTGTTTGTCCCTATCGGGATCATGCTCAACCTGGCAGAGCAGATAGGGAAAATGATAGACAATGAGGCTCCCCTTGACGAGATCCTCGTGTATTACATGAATTTTACCATCTACATCGGTAACCTGTTGTTCCCTGTATTCCTCTTCCTTTCCATTATCTTCTTTACCTCCAAGCTGGCCAACAATACCGAGATCGTCGCCATCCTGAGTTCGGGAGTCTCCTATAGCCGCTTTTTAAAGCCTTACTTCTTAGGAGCTTCTGTCATAGCCGTACTCATGTTCTTTATGAGCATGTTTATCGTGCCCAATGCCAGTGTGGGGTATCACGAGTTCAAGTTTAAATACCTTAAAAAAGGGAAGCAGGACCGGGTCACCAGCAATATTTTCAATCAGCTCAACGAGAATGATTTTATCTATGTGAGCAGTTTTGACCCCGACCGGCAGATCGGATACAACTTCACCTTTGAACATTTCGGGGAGAACAACCAGCTGCAGGAAAAGATCAATGCTGGCAACATCCGTTGGGTCCCCAAGGACAGCGTCTACAGGCTGACGAGTTACACCCACCGCAAGCTGGTGGGCTCGGAGGAGATCGTAGTGACCAAAAGACGGCTCGATACCATTTTTAACTTCAAAATAGATGACCTCACACCCGTGTCCTATGTGGCGGAGACCAAGAACCTGTTTGAACTGAACAAATTCATCGACACCCAAAGAAAGAAAGGGGCTTCCAATATCAATACCTATATCCTCGTAAAATACAAGCGCTGGGCTTTGCCGATTACGGCCTTTATCCTAACGATTATAGGCGTGGCGGTATCCTCTGTGAAACGTCGCGGAGGTATGGGGGTCAACCTGGCCTTCGGAATAGGGGTGGCTTTTATCTATATCTTCTTCGACAAGGTTTTTGGAACGCTGGCAGAACAATCCGGATTTTCCCCCCTCCTAGCCGTGATCATACCGAACCTGGTTTTCGGGGCTCTTGGGCTATACCTCCTGCAACATGCTAAGCGATAAGCTGCGGAACTACTTCCTCCTTCACCTCATTGTTTTTATCTGGGGTTTCACAGCGGTTCTGGGAAAACTTATATCCATTGACGCCCTGCCTCTGGTCTGGTACAGGATGTCCCTGGCGGCCTTGTGTATCCTCCTCTATATGGCCCTGCGAAAGATCCCTTTCGCGCTAAGCGGAAAGACGCTTTTGATTCTCGTTATGGCGGGAGGAGTCGTCGCCCTGCACTGGATCACATTTTTCGGGGCAATCAAAGTGGCCAATGTCTCCGTGGCGCTCGCTACCATGGCTACGGGGGCTTTTTTTGGCTCCCTTCTGGAACCCCTTTGGTACGGGAGGAAGGTGATTGGGTATGAGGTGGTATTTGGACTGATAGTGATCCTGGGCCTTTATTTTATCTTCAACGTGGGCACGGAATACACCGAAGGGATCCTGCTAGCCCTTGCCTCTGCCTTCCTGGGTGCTGTATTTACCCTGATCAACGGCCGGTTGATCCGCCACCACAAACCTTCGGTCATAGGATTTTACGAACTCCTGAGCGGAGCCCTTTTTGTTACTGTTTATCTCGGACTGAGCTCGGGTTTTTCTGTGGATTTCTTTGAATTGAAAGTGTCAGACTGGCTGTACATTTTCATCCTGGCCTCTGTCTGTACGGCTTATGCATTCATCGCCTCGGTGAAGGTGATGCGCCATGTGAGCCCCTATACCGTCCTTCTGACGGTAAACCTGGAACCTGTCTACGGCATACTCCTGGCCTTCGCTATTTTCGGGGATAGTGAAAGAATGAATACGCAGTTCTATATTGGCGGACTGATCATTCTTCTTACGGTAGTGGCCAATGGAATCCTCAAGAACAGGAATTCGGCAAAAAGGGTCGGGTGAAAGAACTGATTTCCGTATAAAGTTTATATTTGTGGGCTGAATCAACTGAAACTAACTCGAGATGGAATACCTGGATTTTGAACTCCCTATCAAGGAACTTGAAGAGCAACTGGAGAAGTGCCAGATCATTGGTAAGGAGAGCGATGTGGACGTTACTGAAACCTGCAAACAGATAGAAAAGAAGCTTTCCGAGACCCGGAAAGAGATCTATAAAAACCTCACAGCCTGGCAGAGGGTACAGCTCTCCAGGCACCCTAACAGGCCTTATACCCTGGACTATATCAGGGCGATCTGCGGGGAGACCTGGCTGGAGCTTCACGGCGACCGCGGTGTCAAGGATGACAAGGCCATGATAGGGGGCCTGGGGAAGATCGGTGACCAAAGCTATATGTTCATCGGTCAGCAAAAAGGATACAATACCAAAACCAGGCAATTGCGGAATTTTGGTATGGCCAATCCGGAAGGATACCGAAAGGCCCTCCGGCTGATGAAGTCGGCTGAAAAATTCGGTATTCCGGTGGTGAGTTTTATCGATACCCCCGGAGCCTACCCCGGCATAGAAGCCGAAGAAAGAGGACAGGGAGAGGCCATTGCGAGGAACATTCTGGAAATGACCCGGCTCAAAGTACCCATCATCGTAGTGATCATAGGGGAAGGCGCCTCCGGAGGCGCCCTGGGTATAGGTGTGGGGGACAAGGTGCTTATGCTCGAGAACACCTGGTACTCGGTGATCTCGCCTGAATCCTGCTCCTCCATTCTTTGGCGCAGCTGGGAATACAAGGAAGTAGCGGCCGAAGCTCTCAAATTGACCGCCTCAGACATGAAAAAACTCAAGCTGATCGATGAGATCGTAAAAGAACCCGAAGGAGGAGCCCACGCAAATCGGGAAAAGGCCTTTGAGATCGTCAAAAACAAAATCAGTAAACACTACGAGGAACTCAAAAAGTTATCACCAGAAAAACTCGTTGAATCGCGGATGGATAAATATTCCAACATGGGAGTTTTCAGCGGGTAAATCACTGTGTTAAAAGGGTTAGAAAAAACCGGAGAACTTCATCTCCGGTTTTTTTTTGTTATGAACACAAATTCGTAACTTATCAACAGACCTATTGTTGATGAACGGTTGATATCCGAGTGATGAGTTAGAATGTTAAACTAAGGTTAATGTATACTTTTGTATCCTATGGAAAAAACCAGTCCGGTCATTGGGCATAATATTGGCAAGGCTTCTCTGATCAGCCTTGAGAAAGGTAAAATACCGCCTCAAGCTGTTGATTTAGAGGAAGTTGTGCTTGGCGCAATGATGATTGACAAAAAGGGGGTCGATGAGGTCATCGACATCCTGCATCCGGATGTTTTTTACAAGGACGCCCACAGGTCTATCTACGAAGCCATCTACAAACTCTTCGAAAGCTCGGAACCTGTTGATTTATTAACCGTTTCAGCCCAGTTGCGCAAGGAAGGGAAGCTGGATCTGGTGGGAGGCGACTTTTACCTGATCAAACTGACCCAGAAAGTGGCCAGTTCGGCCCATATTGAGTTCCATGCCAGGATCATACTACAGAAGTATATTCAGCGCAGTTTGATCAAGATCTCCAGCGAGATCATTGAAGAGGCTTACAATGAGGGCACTGATGTCTTCGACCTTCTCGACAATGCAGAAGCAAAGCTCTACGAGGTCACCCAGGGAAATCTCAAAAGATCTGCGGAAACTGCTCAAAATCTCGTTATTCAGGCCAAGAAAAAGATAGAGGAGATCTCCAATAAGGAAGGCCTGAGCGGAATACCCTCAGGGTTTGACAAGGTAGACAAACTCACCTCCGGCTGGCAGCCCAGTGACCTGATCATCATAGCCGCGAGGCCGGGGATGGGAAAGACCGCCCTGACCCTCTCCATGGCACGGAATATGGCGGTAAATTCCAATATCCCTGTGGCTTTCTTTTCCCTTGAAATGTCCTCGGTTCAACTCATCACCAGGCTTATTTCTTCAGAAACAGGCCTGTCTTCTGAAAAGTTGCGTACCGGAAGGTTGGAGAAGCACGAATGGGAGCAATTGAACGTCAAAGTAAAGGCGCTGGAAAACGCCCCTCTCTTTATCGACGATACACCTTCTCTCTCTATATTCGACCTGCGTGCGAAGGCCAGAAGGCTGGCATCCCAGCACAAGATCAAACTCATTGTTCTGGACTACCTTCAGCTTATGACGGCAGGAGGGAGCCAGAAAGGCGGCAACAGGGAGCAGGAGATCTCCACCATTTCGCGGAACCTAAAGGCTTTGGCCAAGGAGCTGAATGTTCCGGTGATCGCCTTGTCACAGCTCTCGAGAGCGGTTGAGACCAGGGGAGGGAGCAAACGCCCCATCCTGTCGGACCTAAGGGAATCCGGAGCCATAGAACAGGACGCGGATATTGTGTCTTTTATCTACCGCCCGGAATACTACAAAATAGACGAGTGGGACGACGAGGAACGCACCCCAACTCAGGGCCAGGCCGAATTCATCGTAGCAAAACACCGAAACGGGGGACTCGATAATATTAGGTTAAAGTTCATTGGCCAACTCGGTAAATTTGATAACTTGGATGACTTTGATTCTCCATTTGAGTTCCAATCCAAGATGAATGTCGATGGGGAAAACCCGTTCATCACCAAGAATCTGCCCAGTGCGGATGACGCTTTTGGCAGTTCGATGAACGATAATCCAGACCTGGACCCCGATGATAATGAAGTCCCTTTTTAAAGCCCTGTACAAGACTCCCAGTATTCCAAAAATCACTGCAGGGAAAGACGTTTTTCCAGGATATTCAAATTTTTCCAGATTCTTTTGGTCCCTGATCTTGATGGTATCCTTCTGGTCATCGGGATGGGCTACCATGATACTCCTTCCCATGGATGCCGATAGCCAGGAGAACCATCTCAAGGCCTATGGGATCACTTATTGGGTCCTGACAAAAGAACAGAAAGTTCAGTGGCTACTCAACTACAGGGGCGGCTCTTTCCTGCTCCCAGATGGGGAAGCCATCCGGAAGGAGTGCCGGATCCGGGGCGTTTCCTTCGAGGTGATCTCCGATGAAAAGGCCGAAGCCATCCTGGATGCGATCAGCAGCCCCTCCCAGAACCAGGAAGCCGTCATACTCGAAAAAGCCCCCAAGATAGCCGTGTACAGCCCTAAGGAAAATCAACCCTGGGACGATGCCGTTACCATGGTGCTCACCTATGCGGAGATCCCTTATGTCACGATTTATGATGAAGAGGTGCTGGACGATCAACTGGCCCTTTACGACTGGCTTCATCTTCATCACGAGGATTTTACAGGGCAGTACGGCAAGTTTTACCAGGCTTATCGCTCCCAGCCCTGGTATATCGAGGGTAAACTCAACGCCGAGGCTCTGGCCTCAAAGCTGGGGTATTCCAAGGTCTCAGAAGAAAAAGGGGCAGTAGCCTGGAAAATAAGGAATTACGTGATCGGAGGTGGATTTATGTTCGCCATGTGTTCTGCTACGGACAGTTTTGATATCGCCCTGGCCGCCCAGGGAGTGGATATTTGCGAACCCATGTTCGACGGCGATCCCTCGGAGCCCAACTACCAGTCTAAGCTCAATTTTGACAATACCTTCGCTTTCGAGAATTTTACCCTGGAACGCAACCCCCTCAGGTACGAATTCTCATCCATTGACATGACGAATAAAAGGCGGGGCGTTCCCCGGGAATCGGATTATTTTACCCTGATGGATTTCTCTGCCAAATGGGATCCCGTGCCTACCATGCTCTGTCAGAACCACACCTACCTGATCAAGGGGTTCATGGGGCAGACCACGGCTTTTGAACGCGCCGAAGTAAAACCCACCGTCCTGGTTCTTGGAGAGAACAAACTCAATGGGGAGGCGCGTTACATCCATGGTATCAAGGGGAAAGGATTCTTTACTTTCTACGGGGGGCACGACCCTGAGGATTACCAGCACAGAGTAGGGGATCCCAAAACAGAACTGGAGCTTCATCCCAATTCACCGGGTTACCGGCTTATTCTGAACAACGTGCTCTTTCCGGCGGCGAGGAAGAAAAAGCAAAAGACCTAATCCAGGCTCTCTAGCAGTCTCTCCAAAATGACCTCGACCCCCATCTCCTGATTGCTCAGGGTTGAAAATCGGGCTGCCTTTGCCACATTGGGATGGGCATTGGCCATCGCAAAGCTGTAATTTGATAAGGCCAGCATTTCCAGATCGTTGTTGTAATCGCCAAAGACCATGGTTTCTTCGGGGCCTATGCCCAGTTCCTTCTGAATCTTTACCAGGGCAAAACCCTTGTGGGCTAAAGGGTGGGAGATATCCACCCAGTGCCTGCCCGAGATCTTGACCATCAGGGAGTCCTCAAAGCCGGTCACAAGGGGATAGATATATCTTTCAGAGCTTTCAAAATGGTAAGCCGCTATCTTCATGACCTCGCCCTCAAAGTGGTAGAGGTTTTCAATCACCTTGAACTCCGTGTAATATTCCTTGAGAATTCGCAGAAAATCCGAAGAATGACCGGATACAAAAGCATTGTTCCTGGCGCAGAGAACGGGATGTATGTCTTCGGCACGACCCAGGGAATCGAGAATGGTGTTTTTGGTAACCGCATCTAGAGGGGTGGAGACAATTTCCCTTTTTCCGAACATGGCGAGGCCCCCGTTCTCGGCGATCACATAGATCTTGTCCCGTATAGGCTCCAGTTTGGATACAATGCTGTTGTATTGCCTGCCACTGGCCGCTGCAAAAATCACCCCCTTTTTGCTCAAAGCCTCAAACAATTGAAAGAACCGATCGCTCACCTCGTGGTCTGGGTTGAGCAGGGTGCCATCCATGTCGGTCACCACAAGGCGAATGTCCTTAAAATGGGTTGGTAGCTTCATTTCGACTGCAAATGTATTTGGTTTCTTTTATTTCTGTGTTACTTTAAGGCAAAGTATTTGGGAGACATGTCTATGATCGTAGTACAAAAAGAGATCGCCCTGGCCCCTTTTCCAAGGGGCATGCACCTGATCACAGCTAGGGTGCTGCAGGAACTGCCCGAGATAAACGGGATCAGCATGGGCATGCTGCATGTATTTATCAAACATACTTCTGCCAGCCTGACGATCAACGAGAACGCCGACCCTACGGTGCGCGATGATTTTGAAAGGCATCTCAATGTGATGGTCCCGGAAAATGCCCCCTATTACAGGCATACCTATGAGGGTCCGGACGACATGCCAGCCCACATCAAGGCTTCTCTCATGGGATCCGGCATACAGGTGCCGATTTCTGGTGGGTCCCTGAATCTGGGAACCTGGCAGGGAATCTACCTCTATGAGCACAGGGACCGGGCTTCGGGAAGAAAATTGGTCCTTACCCTTTTTGGGACCTAGCGTACTCCTCTGCTGCCAAGCAAAAAAAAACCCTTCGGGAACGAAGGGTTTTCAGCGAGATTATGATGGTCTATTTTACTTTGTCAACCACAGCTTTAAAAGCCTCAGGATGGTTCATGGCCAGGTCGGCCAGGACTTTCCTGTTGAGTTCAATGTTGTTGGCTTTCACCTTTCCCATGAACTGGCTGTAGGACATCCCGTGCATCCTGGCACCCGCGTTGATACGGGTGATCCAGAGGGAGCGGAAATTCCTCTTCTTGTTTCTGCGGTCCCTGTAGGCGTACACCATGGCTTTCTCCACGGCGTTCTTGGCTACGGTCCACACATTTTTACGTCTTCCAAAGTAACCTTTGGCTTGCTTGAGCACTTTTTTCCTTCTGGCTCGGGAAGCAACTGAATTTACTGATCTTGGCATTTTTCTTTAGTTTTTTGTAGCAGGCGGCTTGTTGTTAGCTCTTTAAGCCTGACTCCACGGTTAATACTTCTACCTACTTGTCGTTTTATTTCAAACGCAATTGTTGCTTGATACTATCCTCATCGGCAGGGTGTACCAATGTTGAATGTGTCAGCTTTAGCTTACGCTTCTTAGATTTTTTTGTCAGGATGTGACTCTTGTAAGCGTGCTGTCTTTTGATCTTTCCAGAACCGGTGAGCTTGAATCGCTTCTTGGCGCTGGATTTGGTTTTCATCTTGGGCATTGTTCCTTTATCTTATGATTTATCTCGCTTTTGTACTCTTACTTTTTCGTTTTGGGGGCGATGAACATGGTCATCCGCTTCCCTTCCAGTCTGGGCATTTGTTCTACCTTCCCAAACTCCTCAAGGTCCTGGGCCAGCCTCAGCAGGAGGATCTCACCTTTGTCCTTGTACACGATAGACCTTCCTTTGAAAAAGACATAGGCTTTTAATTTCGCCCCTTCTTTAAGGAATTTCTCTGCGTGTTTCTTTTTAAAATCGTAATCGTGATCATCTGTATTGGGTCCGAAACGGATCTCCTTGACGATGACCTTGGTAGCCTTGGCCTTCATTACCTTTTCGCGCTTTTTCTGCTCGTAAAGGAATTTCTTGTAATCTATGATCTTACAAACCGGTGGCTCTGCATTCGGGGAGATCTCCACGAGATCCAAACCCATTTCCTCTGCTTTGCTCAGGGCCTGCCTGATCGGGTAAATCCCCATTTCCACATTGTCACCCACAAGGCGGACCTCAGAGGCGGTAATCTTGTCATTGATATTGTGAGGGTTCTTGTTCTCCCTCCTGGGTTGGGGCTTAAATCTTCTTCGTATTGCTATGGCTACTTCTTTTTAATTAAACTTTTTGATGCGTTTTAAAACGACTTTAATGTACTATTTATTTCTTTTTGAACCAAGTTGGTAAAGTCCTCAGGGCTAAGAGCTCCCAGGTCTTCGCCTCCATGCCTGCGCACTGACAGGGTATCATTGGCTTCCTCATTGTCTCCGACGATCAGCATGAAAGGAATTTTGTTCATTTCCGCTTCACGGATCTTCTTGCCAACAGTTTCATTTCTGTTGTCAACGAGCGCGCGAATTTCGTGATTTTCTAACGATTTTAAAACTTTTTCCGCATATTTTTCGTGTTTCTCACTGACTGGCAGTACTATAGCCTGCTCAGGCGTCAGCCACAACGGAAAATTACCTCCGGAGTGTTCCAGCAGCAAGGCGACAAATCTTTCCATGCTTCCGAAGGGAGCCCGGTGGATCATGACCGGCCGGTGGAGTTCGTTATCATTTCCCTTGTAGGTGAGGTCGAATCGTTCCGGAAGGTTGTAATCTACCTGTATAGTCCCTAATTGCCAGTTCCTTCCGAGGGCATCTTTCACCATAAAGTCAAGTTTTGGGCCGTAGAAGGCGGCTTCTCCCGGGACTACACTATATTTCAGGCCTTTTTCTTCAGCAGCGTTGATGATGGCCTGTTCGGCCTTCTCCCAGTTGTCAACAGACCCTATATACTTTTCGGGCTTGTCGAGGTCTCGCACCGACACCTGGGCCGTAAAATTTTCAAAACCAAGAGACCCGAGTACATAAAGGGACAGGTCGATCACATTCTTGAATTCCTGATCCAGCTGATCCTGGGTGCAAAAAATATGGGCGTCGTCCTGAGTGAAGCCCCTGACCCTGGTAAGGCCGTGCAATTCCCCGCTTTGTTCGTACCTGTAGACCGTGCCAAACTCTGCATAACGCTTGGGTAATTCCCGGTAGCTAAAAGGTTTGGCATTATAAATTTCACAGTGATGGGGGCAGTTCATGGGTTTTAACAGGAATTCCTCCTCTTCCTTCGGGGTATGGATAGGTTGGAAGCTGTCTTCCCCGTATTTGGCGTAATGCCCGGAGGTGACATAGAGCTCCTTTTGCCCGATGTGGGGAGAGATCACCATTTCATACCCGGCTTTCTTCTGGGCCTTTTTCAGGAATTGCTCAAGCCTGTCCCTCAGGGCCGCGCCTTTGGGCAGCCACAAGGGAAGTCCCTGGCCCACCTTTTGGGAAAAAGTGAAGAGTTCCAGTTCGCGCCCGAGTTTTCTGTGGTCCCTTTTTTTGGCTTCTTCCACAAGTTCCAGGTATTCCGTAAGCTCTTTTTGTTTCGGGAAAGAGATCCCATAAACCCTGGTCAGCTGGGGATTCTTTTCATCGCCCCTCCAGTAGGCCCCCGCCACACTCAGCAATTTAAGGGCCTTGATATACCCCGTATTCGGGATGTGGCCCCCGCGGCAGAGGTCGGTAAAAGTGTCATGGTCACAAAAAGTGATCGTTCCGTCTTCCAGGGCAGAAATGAGCTCCACCTTGTATTCATTGCCCTGTTTTTCGTAGTAGTTCAGGGCATCCTTTTTGGAAACCTCCCTCATTTTGTAGGGGTGTTTTCCCCTGGCGATCTCCATGGCCCGTTTTTCGATCTTAGGAAAATCCTTTTCAGAGATGCTGTGATCACCGAAGTCGATATCGTAGTAAAAGCCGTTCTCAATTGCCGGTCCGATGGTGAGTTTGACACCCGGGTACAGCTCCTCTATCGCCTGGGCTACCACGTGGGACGATGAATGCCAGAACGCTTTTTTTCCTTCCTCGTCATTCCATGTGTAGAGGACCAACTTCCCGTCTTCTTTAAGGGGGGTAACCGTTTCTATAATGGTATCATTGAATTTGGCCGAAATGACATTCCTGGCCAGGCCTTCACTGATGTCTTTGGCGACATCCATAGGCGTGGCCCCATTTTCAAAGGTCTTTACCGAACCATCAGGAAGCGTAATATCAATCATAGGATAGGCCTTTTTCTGCCGACGCAAAGATAGGGTGTTGATCCTAAGCGGGCAATAGCGCATTCCCACTTAATCCTTCCCGGGCGAAGGTTTTCCAAAGAATGCATCCACTACGGTCTTGATGCTGAAAAATCCCATCCCTATGGCGCCCAGCGCGAGGATACTGCCTACCACCAGAACGGGGATAAACCAGGGATGGTCCTGGTTTTTGAAGGCCTGATACAAGACCACAGGTGCCGTGAACATTAGGGCCACGGTATAGGCCAGGTACTTTAATCCTTTGATAAGCAATTCTTTGTTGGTCCTGGAGCCTGTACTTTTCTTCATGGGCCTAAAATTACAAAGAATGATACAGATAAGAGACGCATTCCTCTTTGTTGCGGTCCGGGGCTAAGGATCTGTTTTGTACCTTGTACCTATGCGTATTGTCCTGATTCCTGACAAGTTCAAAGGTTCCCTGACCGCTGCTGAGGTGATCTCATCCCTGACCTCCGGGATAAAACAGGTCTACCCCCATGCGGAGATATCTTCCGTGACCGCTTCTGACGGAGGGGACGGATTTCTGCAGGCCGTTTCAACTGCGGTTCCCGTTGAGGAAGTGATCATTCCTTCCGTGGATCCGCTGGGAAGGACTCTTCAGGCTCGTTATCTGCTTTCCAGAGAACAGCATACGGCTTTTGTAGAGCTTGCGGAATGCAGCGGACTGGTCCTCCTCAACCCATCGGAACGGGATCCGACCCGTACAACGACCCTGGGAACGGGCTTGCAGATAAGACACGCTTTGGAGAATGGAGCGAAGCGAATCTATGTAGGCCTGGGAGGCAGTGCCACCAATGACGGGGGCCTTGGGATCGCTCACGGTCTCGGATTTCGGTTTAAGGACGGTTCGGGTACCGTGTTGAATCCCACCGGGGGGGAACTGAACAAGATTCGGAGCATAGACCGGGAAGGGGTGATCAAAGAACTGCAGCAGGCAGAGGTGATGGCTGTCAATGACGTCCAAAACCCTTTGCTTGGGCCTCAGGGTGCAGCCGCCGTGTACGCTTCCCAGAAAGGGGCCGACGCAGACCAGATCCAATCCCTTGAGAACGGACTCAGAAACCTGGAACAGGTCGCCCGTAAAACCTTCGGAAATTCCACGGCGCACTTGCCAGGGGCGGGAGCTGCGGGGGGTGCGGCTTATGGCCTGGGTACCTTCCTCAACGCTACATTCGTCAAAGGGGTAGAATTCATGCTGCGCCTTACCCGGGCTGATTCCTTGTTCGAGGGCAGAAAAACGGACCTGTTGATCACAGGAGAAGGGGCCATAGATGAACAGACCCTCCAGGGCAAGCTCATTCACGGGGTTGTTGAGCTGGGAAAAAAATACGAGGTACCTGTTCTGGCCGTTTGCGGGAAACTCGACCTGGAAGCTGGCAAGGTACAACAATACGGTCTGGAGGCCATTCTGGAGATAAGGGATACGTCGAAACCGGTATCCTACAGTATGGAGCACGGGGCTGAATTGGTAAAGAAGAGCATTCAGGAATACCTGCAACAGAGAAGGGAAGCAGAGTAAACCTCATTCAAGGATCAATTGTGCGCGGTCTTCCTGCACAATGGCAAAATAACCCAGTGGAAAGATTTCAGGCTGGTCCACATTATCACGCACATCGACATTGTCGAGATCGGTCACATCAAATACATTCCCCCTTACGGTGCCCACGGGAGTCTGGAAGGGCCCCTGCGTACCCCCGCTTTGAACGATGAGCTGGTTCATGTAATTATACAGGTCCTGGTCGGTTCCCATGATGCTGATATCCAGGATTGTTCCCGGAAAAAAGCTCTGGTCATAAAAATAGGAGAACTCAAATTCCTGTCCCTGATAGAATACATCTTCCGTAACCAGGTATTCTCCAAATCCAAAATCGAACAGGTAGAAATTCTCAACATCGGGCTGGTCCGTGTAATTCACGACTACCTCGGTTTCGTCATCGCCAAAGAGGTTTCCGGTTCCCTGTCTCAAGGAATTGATTGGTACCGTAGAGACATAGCGGGTCTGCGCGAGATAGAGCCTCCCCTGGTGGCGGATAAGAAGAGTAAAAAGGAAATCCCTGTCCAGGATGCTGGTCGGGATGCGCTGGTCCGAACTAAAGTTGGGATCAGGTACATAGACCCCTGAACCCGGGCTTGTCTCCGCCAGGCTGGATGAACCCTGGTCTACCACGATCCCATTTTCGTCTATCTCTTCGTAAAAAATGAGCACGCTCTCGGCAGAGGTCGGGAGGTTGTTCTCAAAGAAATTGCTGGTCAGCGCGAGTCTGATCTCCACCGGAATATAGGTTTCATCCACATCCACCCTGATAAGGCCGTCCACGACCAGGCGGGTATCCTGTCCGGGCAGATCTACCTCTATCACGTCCTCACATCCGGAGAACAGCAAAGAAGAAAGAACGGCAAAAACAATAACTTTTCTCATAACCCGGATCAAAATTTAAAGTTATAGGTCACAGCCGGGACAATCCCGAAAATGGACGTGCGGACCGCTTCATTCACCCCGGTATCCTGGTTCTGCCTGAAGTTGATGGAAGCGGCATTCATCCGGCTGTATACGTTGTAAATACTGAACACCCATTCTGCCTGCCATGATCTGTTTTGGTTCTTTTTCGGGGTCAGGGTAGCGGAAAGGTCCAGACGGTGGTAATCCGGCAGACGCTCTTTATTTCTCAATCCGTAAAACGGAACCGTAAGCCCCTGGAATTCGAACTGACCCACGGGGTAATTGGTGGGTTGTCCCGTCTGGTAGATAAAATTGGTGTTAAAACTCCATTTTTTATTGAGGTCAAAACTGCCGAAAAAGGAAATATCATGGGTCTTATCGTAAGGTGTGTTGTACCACCTGGATACATTGATACCTGTTTCCCGCTCTGTCCTTCCCGGCGTCCTTTGTTCGGACTTCGACAGGGTATAGGCCAGCCAGCCCTTGAAGCGCCCTTCGTTCTTTCGAAAGAGCAATTCCAGGCCGTAGGCTCTGGCTTCCCCGTTCAGGATCACCTGTTCAATGGCGTTGTTGGCTATCAGGTTGGCCCCGTCTATGTAATCGATCCTGTTCTGGATATCCTTGTAGAACACCTCGGTCTCCAGGCTGAATTCCCCGTCTGAGATGGTGCGGAAATACCCCAGGGCATACTGATCCAGCAGCTGGGGTTTTACAAACGGACCGCTGGGTGTCCAGACATCCAGGGGAGTAGGGGAGCTGGTATTCGACAACAGGTGCAGGTACTGGGCGATCCGGGTATAACTGGCCTTAAGGGATTGTTCCGAACTTAGGGTGTAGGCCAGGGCCAGCCTGGGTTCCAGGTTGGTAAAGCTGGCCAGTTGATCTCCCCGGGAGGAAGAGGCGGTACCTGTGGGTGTCCCTTCCCTGTATATGAGGAGGAAGGGATCAAAGATGACCGGGTTGTCGTTCTCATACACGTTCAGTTCTTCCTGTCCGAAACGGATAAAATGGCTGAGGCGCAGACCGTATTCTAGGCTCAGGGAAGGGGAGATGGAGTGTTCCACATCTATGTAGGCTGCGAATTCATCGGCGTATTTTTTGATCAGCTGTTCCTCCAGAATCCCTGATTCAGCGCTGTTTGGTTCGATCTTTCCAGGGTTGAAGACATAGTAGATGTTGTTGAGGCCGTAGTTCACCTGAAAGGTATCGCTGAGGTAGTTCTTCAGGTCGTATTTGATGTTGAAATTCCTGATCCCCGAATTCCATTTAAATCCGACGAAGTCCAGTTCGAGCCCGTAGTAGAAGTCGGAGTAGATCAGGGAGAGGTTGCTGAAGAGCCTGTCTGAGAAGAGATGGTTCCACCGCAGGTTCAGGACACTGTTCCCGTAGATATTCTCAAAACTGTTGGAAATGGCAAAGACATCCCTCCCGAAATAGCCGGAGAGGTAAATATTATTATTCTCATTGAGTTTATAGTTGAGCTTGGTATTGAGGTCGTAGAAATAGGCCGTATTGTCCAGGTTGAACAAAGGAAGGAAAAGGTGGGCGTAGGAAGCCCTCCCCCCGATGAGGAAAGCCGCTCTGTCCTTCGCTATGGGGCCTTCGGCCAGTAACCTGCTGGCCACGGCCCCTATACCCCCATTCATTTTGAATTCCTTGCTGTTCCCTTCTTTCTGAAAGATCTCCAGCACAGAGGAAACCCGGCCGCCGTATCGGGAGGGAATAGCCCCTTTGAAGAGTTTCACATCCTTGATGGCATCGGGGTTAAAGACCGAGAAAAACCCGAAGAGGTGGGAGCTGTTAAAGATGGTGGCTTCATCGAGCAGGATGAGGTTCTGATCGGCTGCGCCTCCTCTGACGTTGAATCCGGAGGCTCCTTCTCCCGCGTTGCTGACCCCGGGGAGCAGGATGAGAGATTTGATGATATCGGCCTCACCCAGGACCACCGGGATATCCTTGATGGTCTGGACCGAGAGAGTGTTTACGCTCATCTGTGGTTTTCGGATATTGAGCTTCTCCACATTCTCCGTCACCACGACTTCTTCTAGGGCTTCGGCTTCTTCGGTCAATTGAAAATTGATCTTCTTATCCCGGTCAAATACCACGGTTTCAATCAGATCCTGGAAACCCAGATAGGTGATCTGTAATTCGTAGGTCCCTTTGGGGAGGGTGAGAGAAAAAAAACCATATTCGTTAGTGGAGACACCGGTCTGCAAAGCAGGGATCACGATACTCACCCCAATAAGGGCCTCATTGCTCGAGACGTCGCTGATGGTACCGCTCAAAGTGAAGCGTTCCTGGGCCGAAAGACAGAAAGAAAAGAAGAAAATTATGACAGGCAGGAAACGCCGCATACGGTCAACGGTGTACATTGGCTAAAAATAGCAAAGAAATGCACACCGCAAAGATCTGAAGGTAAAATACCCGGATCATTTCCCGGGACTTACCTCTTACTCGATCGTTGCCAGGATGTCGTTAAACGTTTTACTGGGTCGCATAGCCCTGGAAATTTTGGAAGGATCCGGCTTGTAATATCCACCGATGTCCTGTTTTTTTCCCTGGGCATCCAGCAATTCCTTCAGGATGGTCTCAGCTTTGGAGTCGAACAACCCGGCAACAGGTTCAAAGATCTGCTTCAGCCTTGTATCCTTGTTCTGACTGGCAAGAGCCTTGGCCCAAAACCAGGCGAGATAGAAATGGCTGCCCCGGGTATCCAACTCCCCGACCTTTCGGGAGGGGGAACAGTTATTGCTGAGAAAGTCTTCTGTGGCTGTGTCAAGACATTCGGCCAGTACGCTTGCCCCTGAATTTGAATTCCTTTCGCTGTAAAACTCCAGAGACACGGCCAGGGCCAGGAATTCCCCCAGGGAATCCCATCTCAGATGACCTTCTTCAAGGAATTGTTCTACGTGTTTTGGAGCAGATCCCCCTGCTCCGGTTTCAAAAAGGCCGCCTCCTTCCATCAGGGGTACGATGGAAAGCATCTTGGCGCTAGTGCCCACTTCCAGGATGGGAAAAAGGTCCGTGAGATAATCTCTGAGCACATTACCTGAAACGGATATGGTATCCTTTCCTTCTTTCAGTCTTTTCAGGGTTGTCTTCGTAGCCTCAACCGGCGACATGATCTGGAGATCCAGGCCTTTTGTATTTTCTTCAGGCAGATATTTCTCTACCTTTTTGATAAGCTCGCGGTCATGCGCCCGCTCCCGATCTAGCCAGAAAATAGCCGGGGTCTGGGTGGCCCTGGCCCTTGATACGGCCAGGCTGATCCAGTTTCTCACAGGTTTATCCTTAACCTGGCACATCCTCCAGATGTCACCCTCCGATACATCGTGTTGCATCAGGGTCTCCCCTGTATAGGTGTCTGAAACCCTGACCACGCCTTTTTCTGCAATCTCAAAGGTCTTGTCATGTGAACCGTATTCCTCCGCCTTCTGTGCCATGAGTCCCACATTGGGAACAGTTCCCATCGTACGGGGATCGAATGCCCCGTGTTCCTTGCAGAAATCTATAGTGGCCTGGTAGATTCCGGCATAGCTGCTGTCCGGGATCACGGCTTTGGTATCCTGTAATTTTCCCTCCTGATTGTACATTTTTCCGGAAGTCCTGATCATGGCGGGCATAGAGGCATCTACGATCACATCACTGGGTACATGGAGGTTGGTAATACCTTTATCTGAATTTACCATGGCAAGTTGGGGGCCCTTTTGAAGGGAATGCTGAATCCCTTCTTCGATCTCCTGCCTCT
>NZ_JBFGBM010000011.1:0-25013 GCF_041567615.1 Muriicola sp. | reverse complement strand
TTCAATTTGCTCAGCTACATACCATTGCAGAAAATTATGGGTGGCGTAGTCTTTCTCATCAAGGGATACCTGTACTAATTCGTTGATACTTTTGGAGACAAAAATCTCGTGTTCGTAGAGTTCCTGGAACATCTTTTGGAAGCTGCCAAAATCTTTTTTAGGGGCTTTCAGGTCTGTGATATGCGCGTGACCACCCCTTTCATTCACGTACTTTATAAGCTTGAGCATGTGCATCCTCTCCTCATCGGAGTGACGGTACATAAATAGGGAAATCCCCTCCAGTCCTTTTACTTCGGCCCATGAGGCCATGGAGAGATATACTTGTGACGATTCGGCCTCCACGCGGATCTGTCCGTTCAGGGCCTTTTCCATTTTTTTACTGAGCATACAATATATTTTCCATAAAAATAAAGAATCTCTGTCAATGCGTTCATGTCAATCCTCAGGAGTTTGAAAAAGATTTTAGGAATTTATAACACGATCAGAAGAAGAGTTGCCTGGCCAGGCGGAAGGTATTGGCATGGGCCTCCACGATCACCCTTATTTCTCTGGAATACCCTCCTCCCATGCTGCATTGTACCGGAATGCCCTCTTTTCTGCAGGTGTCCAAAATAAAAGCATCACGTTCCTTACAGCCCTGAGAGGTCATGGCTAAAGTTCCGAGTTTATCAGTCGACAGTACGTCCACCCCACAGAGGTAGAAGATAAAATCGGGTTTTTGCTCTTTTAAGAGCTTCGGGAATACCGCTTTCAGGACAGAGAGATATTCTTCATCTGTCGTTCCTTTTTTCAACTCAATGTCAAGGTCTGAAGTTTCCTTTTTGAATGGGTAGTTTGAGCTGCCGTGCATGGAAAAGGTAAAGACAGAAGCATCTTCCCGGAAGATCTGTGCCGTTCCATTTCCCTGGTGAACATCCAGGTCTGCGATAAGAATCTTTTTGGCTTTTTTTTCCCGGAGGAGGTATCTCGCACCGATGGCCTGGTCGTTGAGGAGGCAAAATGCTTCCGCCCGATCCGTGTAAGCATGGTGGGTTCCGCCGGCAATGTTCATAGCAATACCGTATTCAAGTGCGTAATCACATCCTTTGATCGTCCCATCGGCAATGATGCGTTCGCGTTCCACAAGTTCTTCGCTCAGGGGGAAACCGATCTTCCGGGCCTCTTTGGGAGAGATGCGTATGTTGAGCAGATCGGTGTAGTAGTCCCGGTCGTGCACAGCGAGGATGTATTTGTCGTCAGGAAAATCCGGCTCAAAGAAATTTTCGGGGGTACAGGTGCCTTCGTACAGGAGTTGTTGAGGGAGCAGTTCATATTTGATCATGGGAAACCTGTGCCCCTCAGGCAATGGGTGTTTGTAGATGGGATGGAAAGCGATTTTGAGCACCGGTTATCTTATCTTAACCTCCACTACATCCGACACGAACTCCCGGTCGTTCACGATCCCCTCTATATACAGTTTCACAGCCGGCAAACCGTAATTCAGAAAACTGAACTGCCCTTTTCCCTCAGTGTCAAGGACCACATTGGGATGCCAGTCGATCGCTCCAAAACTATTGAAGAATTCCCCGGAGGGATTGTTGTAAATAGGGTTGTAGAAGCGTTTGTCCAATGAAAAGGTAAGGGGGATATCATATGCGACCAGGCTTTCACCCCCCAAACTACTTTTCGGTAATTTAGACGGGTCGGTGACGATCCGGATAACTCCGCCACCTCCTCTGATACCTTCTCCAACCCCGGAAGGATTGATCTCGATATAATCGACAATGTCCATGCTAAATCGGTACAGGACACTGAAGTCCGTCAGCAACACTCCATCGAGAAAGATGGCCGGTCTTGCATTATTTAAAGAGTTAGGGGTCCTGGCCACAATGGAAAACGTGCCGGAATTGTCGTTGACGATGTATCCCCGCGAACTCAAATAAGTACTCAACCACATATTCCGTCTCCAGTCATTCTCCTCAAAGAACTCTACCCTGCCAACAGCTTTGTTACTGATCTTCTCTATCCGTTTCTTCTTGCTTTCTTCCAGGAGCAATACCTCATCGAGC
Organism: Muriicola sp.; assembly: GCF_041567615.1. Taxonomy (GTDB): domain Bacteria; phylum Bacteroidota; class Bacteroidia; order Flavobacteriales; family Flavobacteriaceae; genus Muriicola. The sequence goes on along the minus strand of NZ_JBFGBM010000011.1, from coordinate 22,965 downwards.
ATCTGTACTTCATAAAACCCCTCAAAGGCCGAAGTTTCTTGAGCCTCTTTTAAAATTCGATTTTCCCTGTTTCCCAGAAGCGACAGTTCACTCAGACCCAGGTTTGGTACAAAAGAGGGTTTAAATTGAACAAAGACTTTGGGTGGGTACCATATTCCATTCCTGTCGACAGCAGCTACACCCAATTTCTCATCGTTGATGGGGAAAAAATGATCCCTGGAAAAGAATTTTTGTTCTTCCCCAACGGTAATAAATTGTGAATCATTGTAAAAGGTAGGAGATACGAAGAATTCGTTCGTACTCTTATCATTAAAGGTCACTTTATAAGTGAGACCTTTTTCAAAGTCGAACAGGTATTTCGGGGGTTTATTCCGCACCGTGTTCCACTGATAGCTGCTCCACCCCTGGGTGATCAGCAAGTTGTCCAATTCGTAGATCTTTCTGGGGGTGATGTTGCTGAAATAATAGGCGGCCTTCTCTACCGGTCCGCGGATGTAGGGATTGAGCAGGGTGTAAGACGCCAAGTTATGGTGGCTTTCCTGGGTTTCCGTCCTTTCTGGGAGGACGGAGACGCTTAAGCTGTTCCAGTACTTTGGATCTATTCCTTCAACTGAAAAAGAAACCCTGACGGAATCGGCTTCAAAATTTATCTCCGGAGCAGTTGCCTCATGAATGGTTATCCCTGCATGATTAAAATACAATCGTTCCAGGACAGGAGTTCCGGAACCGTCGAAGAGGGTAATAACATTTACGCCCGGGTAGAGGTCGCTTTTGGGAAAAACCTTGACCGCCCTGGGGTTGTCCCTGAAGGAAATATCGATGGCCTTTATACTGTCCCCGTTGTGGATGCTCAGCATAAAATCCTGGTCTTTTTGCCAGCTGTTGTTGAACTTAGCATTGAGGATCAACCCCAGTTTGTCCCTGAGATCCTTGAGTGTACAGGTAACACCTTGTTGCTCTATATACCTTATGGGTATCCGGAAGTCCTTGTTCGCGATCCTGAATACGGCAAAGTAGGCAGTGCCCTTTTCGGGAATCAGGGAGAACCGTCCGATCCCGAAAGCATTGAGCTTAAAACCGGTGATCACAGCGCCGTTATCACTGACCACTTCCCCTTCTAAAAAGGGGAACCCAAAACCTTTGTCGTCTTTGATGATCACTCCGAAATTGGCATTTACACCCACCAGGGCATGACCGCTTTCGGGGAGGAACTGGGCATCTACTGACAATTCTGTTTCAACAGGTGCGATCTCATCGGTCTTTTCCGGATCGATCACCGTCAGGACCTGTTCAAAATAATTGGGCTCCGAAAAATTCCGCATCCAATTCGTAAACCCTTTGAAACGATAGGTTCCGGTGGTGAATGTACTGTCCAGTCTTATCACTCCACTGCCGACCCCATTCTCAATACGGATCATCTGCTGTTTTATCACCTTGCCCAGGCTGTCAGTGACCGTACAATAGAAATTTTTGGTCTCCAGGGATCTTTTCTTGGTGTCCTTGTCAAGGACATACGTCTTAAAACCAATCCCTTCCCCTTTGATGTAAACGGATTTATTCAGATGGACGAAGGCCACTTCACGGGGCAATTCTGAATATGCCTCAAAAGCAGGCAGAACATCTTCAAAGGATCCTGAGTTTTGGGAATGGGAAAATACGGTGGTGAGCAGTAAAAGGAAGCAAAAAGGAAATTTCATTAATTGAGGATATAATTCGTAAGCCCTATAAAGAAAGGAGATTCTTACAAATTAAAAAAGAGCTGGAGTTGTTAAAGTAGTATTAAAACAGATCAGGAGATAGTAGTCCCATTGGGCACCTCTCCCTGGTCGGGGTTCAGAAAGTTCAGTTTACCCTCGGAATCCTCTGTCATCAGGATCATGCCCTGACTTTCCACCCCGCGCAGGGGCCTGGGAGCCAGGTTTATAAGTACCGTGACCTTTTTCCCGATGATCTCTTCAGGTTTGAAATGTTCGGCTATGCCCGAAACAATGGTTCGTTGGTCGAGTCCGGTATCCACCTTGAGGACCATGAGCTTTTTCGTCTTTGGCATTTTTTCAGCTTCGAGGATAGTACCGACCCTCATGTCCATTTTTGAGAAATCTTCGTACGTGATCGTGTCCTTTTGTGGCATGATGTTTTTGTTTTCGGATTCGTTTGCATCCCGGGTGGCCCGGAGTTTTTCCAGCTGTGCCTGTATCTCCTGATCTTCGATTTTCCGGAAGAGCAGTTCTGGTTCTCCCAGCCTGTGGTTCTCCGGTAAGAGGACTTCCAAAGCAGATATGCTGTCCCAGCCGAGGCCGGGTTTTAACTCACCCATGTTGAGCATTTTCCTCAATTTTTCGGAAGAGAAAGGCAAAAAGGGTTCGCTGAGTACCGCAAGGGCTGCTGCGATCTGCAGGGCCGTATGCATGATGGTCCCAACCCTTGAGGGATCGGATTTGATGACCTTCCAGGGCTCCTGGTCGGCCAGGTATTTATTGCCAAGGCGGGCGAGATTCATCAGCTCCTGCCCGGCTTCCCTGAAGCGATAGCGCTCAAGGGAATCGGTAATGGTAAGCGGGAACTTCCGCATGGTGTCCAGCGTTTCCCTGTCCTCTGGCTTCAGGGCGGCGGGAGACGGCACTGTCCCGTTGAAATATTTCCCCGTGAGTACGACGACCCTGTTGACAAAATTTCCAAAGATGGCCACGAGTTCGTTGTTGTTCCTAGCCTGGAAATCTGCCCAGGTGAAATCGTTGTCCTTGGTCTCCGGCGCATTGGCCGTCAGGGTATACCGCAGCACGTCCTGGGAGGCGGGAAAATCTTCCAGGTATTCGTGGAGCCAAACCGCCCAATTCTTGGATGTTGAAAGCTTTTGTCCTTCCAGGTTCAGGAATTCGTTGGCAGGTACGTTCTCGGGCAGGATAAAATCGCCATGCGCCTTTAGCATACTCGGGAAGATGATACAATGAAAGACGATGTTATCCTTCCCAATAAAATGTACGAGTTTAGTATCCTTGTCCTGCCAGTAGGGCCTCCAGTCCTTTCCCTCGCGTTCTGCCCATTCCTTTGTGGAGGAGATATATCCGATAGGGGCATCGAACCAAACGTATAAAACCTTTCCTTCCCCACCTTCCACAGGAACGGGAATACCCCAGTCCAGGTCGCGGGTAACCGCCCTGGGTTTAAGTCCGTCGTCTATCCATGATTTGCATTGTCCGTATACATTGGGTTTCCAGTCAGTCTTATGATCTTCCAGGATCCACTTTTTCAGGAAGTCCTCATATCGCTCGAGGGGGAGGAACCAGTGTTTGGTCTCCTTTAAACTCGGCTTAGCACCGGACAAGGTCGATTTCGGGTTGATGAGGTCGGTCGCATTGAGGGAGGACCCGCAATTTTCACACTGGTCGCCATAGGCTTCCTCAAAGCCGCATTTCGGGCAGGTTCCCGTGACAAACCGGTCGGCCAGGAACTGCTGCTCCTTCTCATCGTACAGTTGTGCTGTGGTCTCCTCTGTAAAATCGCCCTGCTCGTACATCCTGAGGAAGAAATCACTTGCGGTCTTATGGTGGATGGGGGCCGAGGTGCGGGAATAATTGTCGAAGGTGATCCCAAAATCCTCAAAGGACTTTTTGATCATTCCGTGGTATTTGTCGATGAGTTCTTTTGGGGAAATGCCTTCTTTTTTTGCCTTCATGGGGATGGCAAAGCCGTGTTCATCGCTGCCGCAGACAAAGGCGACCTCCCTTCCGGTAAGTCTCAGGAAACGGGCGTAAATGTCGGCAGGCACATAGACCCCGGCCAGATGACCGATATGGATAGGGCCGTTGGTATAAGGCAGGGCAGCCGTGATCGTATACCGAGAGAATTCCTTTGTTTCAGACGCCATCAAGCTCATGGATTAAGGCACAAAAATAACTATTTTTTTATGCCCCCTTCTCCCATGCAGAAAAAAGAAAGCCCTTGTATTCAGTGGTTCGTTGTGTTTTTATGAACCGGGAACACAAGGGCCGCTATAGCGACGTAGGGGCAGCTTATGCTACCATAACGGATTTAGACATCTTTCGGTCCTGCACCTGGATGCGGTAAATGTACTTGCCGGTAGAGAGGTGCATGGGCATCCTTTCGCGTATGTTGATCTCCACGGACCCTTCGAACATCATCTCATTGTAAATGGTCCCCACATTCTGCCCGAGAATATTGTACAGCTGTATATCCACGTGGGCGCTGAACGGCATCTCCAGGTAGATATGCGGTGCCTGTTGTGTAGGATAGAAGGGTTTGTGAACGATGGCGTTGAGCAATTCCTCACTGGGGTCTTCTGAATTCGGATCGTCCGGAGTCGGAGGGGTAAATGGTTCATCGCTGTAGGCGATGTCAGGGAATTCCACTCCACTGCAATTAAACCCTAGGTTGACCGGGTTGTACGGATGGTCCAGCAGGTGCTGTTCCACCAGTGGGATGGGGACACACATCCATTCTGCCAGTACGGTGGCATAGAGATCCCTGAAATCCATGGTGTATTCCAGGTTACCCCTTCCGTTGGGGTTTTCCAGGGACGGGTGATCCCCCACAAAGGCACTTCCATTGAGACCCGATCCGAAGAAAAGGGTAGGGGCCGCCTTACCGTGGTCCGTACCATAGGAGCCGTTCTCAAAGATCCTGCGGCCAAATTCCGAGAAGGTCATACTCAGGACCTTGTCATCTTGCTGGGTGAACGCCAGGTCGTCATAGAAATTGTTTACGGCGATAGACAGGTTGGTCATCAGGCGTTCGTGGGCCAGGGGCTGGTTTCCGTGGGTGTCAAAACCTCCCATGGAGATCATATACACCTTGGTTCCCAGATTCCCTTTGATAAGACGGGCCAGCAGGGCCAACTGTCGGGCGAACCCGTTGTCCTGGTATTCTACCTGGTTCTGACCCCTCATATAGGCCTCGTGGATCAGGCCGGCGTATTCATAGGTGGTATTGGCTACCCCCCTGAGGAAGCGGAGCTGGTCACCGTACATACATTCATTGAACAGGGCGGGATCCAGGCTGTACTGCACCCCTGTTTCCGCGATCTCTTCCAGCTGGTCTATATTGGAGGTCACAAAGGCGTAATTGGTCTCTTCGCCTTGGAAGACGAGGTTCCCGAATTGCCCTATCTGAATCGCCGCCGGTGAGGCAGGCGGATTGATCAGGTAGTCCGGGTAGATATTTTCAAAGTATCGACCCATCCATCCCGTATTGAGTCCGGAGAATCCCGTGGTGGTCAGGTCCGTATTGGCATAGATGTCTGAACCGGTAAAGTGAGACAGGCTCTGGTTCTCGTATCCTACCCCGTGTACGGCCTTGAACTGCCCTTCGCCCCACATTGATTCGAGGGCTCCCATGTAGGAAGGAATCCCAAAGTCGTCTGTGAGTTTTAACACCTTACTCTCGGGAATATAAATGTTTGGACGCGCGTTGGCATAGACGTCGTATTGTTGAATGGGGATCACGGTGCTGAGCCCGTCATTCCCACCTGAAAGTCGGATCAGGATCAGGATGTTGTCCGAATCGGCGTTGGCTATGGCTGCCGTCAGGGGAGATGGGGCCGAGGCAGTGAGCATATGGCTGCCCAGCATCATGGAACCCGAACCTGCGATTCCCAGGGCCTGCAGGAAGGAACGCCGACTCCAGAATTTGTGTTCTTCGTCGTGCCCGTTATTGTTCTTTATATCGATGGGTATATGATTGTTGCACATAACAGTAGGTTTATTTTAGTTGAAACTCGGGTTGTCTGGACAAATGCATCAGGAGCAGGAAAACCTGCTGGGGAACTTCCGGGCTCACGGAGAGCATCCAAAGACCAAGGCCTCCGGGGGTGTAGTCCGGACCGTAGTATTCTTCCGGAACATCGTCGATCTTAAAGACATCCAGTGCATTTTGGAAATCCTGTTCTGTGAGCAGGCCCAGAGGAGTAAATTTGTTCACCAGGGCACGGACCACGGTTTCGGGATTGCTGGTATTGCTGTCTGCAGGTCCCACGGCATCCATGGCCAGGGTCCTGAACTGCTCCTGGTTGGCCTGGAAAAAGAGTTCCAGGTAGACTTCCAGGGTCAGCCACCTTCCTATGATAAAGTTGGTGTTGATCCAGGAACGGTCTCTTTGCCATCCGGCCACATCCACCGGATCGAACAATACCTGTCCGAGCAGCCTCGTGGTGTCCACTACATTGAGTAACGTATTGTCATTATATGCAAAGCTGGTTTCATTGATAAGGTTGAGGTAGAGGTCGAACGGACTCTTGATGATCACACCAATAGCCTCGTCATCAAAAAAGTGCTCACTCTTGAAAAGTTGGGACAAAACAGGGGCGATCTCAAAATTGTTAGCCACCATAGTCGCTGCCAATCCGCTGATGATAGCCTGGGCGTTTCCTGCGTCATCGTCAGCATCCGGGTGAACAAAAAATTCGTAGAATTTGCCGCAAATGAAGTTCGCGATCTCATTCGCGCGTTCCTGGAAGAGGATATCGATGACGTCATCGTAATTCCAGTTCCCGGTCTGACCCAAAATGGTCTTGGATCCGGCGTCGAAGCTCGTGGGATCGAACAGCGGTTGAGTACAACCGATATCCCCTCTTTCCGTGTAGCCGGAAAGGGCCCTTGCCGTTTCAATGATATCCTGTTCTGTGTAACCGTTTCCTTCCCCCAGGGTAAAGAGCTCGTATAATTCCCGGGCGTAGTTCTCATTTGGGTTGTTCCCGTTGTTATAGGCCCCATCGAGGTAGTACAGCATGGCGCTGGTCAGCCCGATCTCACTGACGAAGGTCTTGAAATTGCCTATGGCATTCTGCTGCAGGCAGTCGATGTAGTAATAAAGGAAACCCGTACAGTCATACACATCCAGTTCGGTGACGAAATGGTTGCTCCAGAAAAAGCTCAGCCTGTCCCTGAGGTTGTTGTTCAACAGGGCGTTGGTGTAGGTGACGGCCCATTCTTCGGCCTGAGCACGCCTGAGCTGCCTCGCCAGGTCATCGTCATCGGGATAGTTACTGTTATTCCAGTCTGCCCATGCAGGTGCAGGCAGTGTAGGCATGTTAAGGGCTTCATTGATCAGGGAGTCAACAAGGGTTCCCGCATTCTGGCCAACAGCCTGATCCACGGTCTGAACGGAGGCACTAAATCCAAGTCGTCTGTACAAATGCGCCGCCCTTGTTTTATCAAGGGGTGCAGTGTAGGGCGCTAATGTAGAAGTGTTACAATTAACGAAGAATTCCATAGTTATTTTTTAGGCTTTAAGAACGTTCATGTGTGTAGGGGCAAATTCTTAACGCTTAATACAATTCCGTAGTATGGAAACGGACGGATATTCGATATCCGGAATTCTAATGTACAATCTCAGGGTCGAAATCGGGGTCTAATGCACAATTTTTTCGATGAAATACGCTATTTTGTTAATTTTCAGGGGAGTATGAGGTTGCAGAATGCACTGGGAAGAAAGGGGGAGGAAATGGCTGCCCGATGGCTGGAGATGAAGGGATATACCATCCTGGAGAGGAATTACCGCCGTGGTAAGGCCGAAATAGACCTCATTGGGAGGAAAGGGAACACCCTGGCTGTGGTGGAAGTAAAGATGAGGCGTGCAGGGCATCTGCAGCCGCTGCAGGTCTCCATCGGGTATAAAAAGAGGAGCCTGCTCATGCAGGCCGCGGATCATTACGTACTGCATAACACCCTGGATGTGGAGGTCCGATTCGATATCATATACATTCTGTACCACGATAACCGGCATTCCCTGGAACACCTGGAAGGCGCCTTTTCTCCCTACTAGAAATAGTTCGATTTATAACATAATGTTATATTTGTAAGAAAAACATGAAGACTATTTCCTCGGTGGTGGAGCAGTATATCCGGAAGAAGCCCTTTCTTCAGAGTGCCCTCTCACAGGGGATCATCAACCTAACCTCCCTCTCCCGTATCATCAAACCCGAGATTCAGGAAGAACTCGGGAAGGAGGTGCGGAACGGCGCGATCGTCATGGCCCTGAAACGGCTCTCGGACGACCTTGAATTCAGGGCGACGCACAGGATCCTGAAAGTGCTCAAGAATATAGGGGAGATCACCGTCAGGTCCTCCCTGACCGATTTCACCTTCCTCGTTTCCGATACCATTCTCGATAACCAGACCCAGCTTCTGAAAGAGGTCAGCAAGAACAAAGAGGTGTTTTACACATCCTCACGGGGCGTAAATGAACTGAATATCGTGGTCAGCAACAGCCTGGACAGCGTTGTGGAGACCCTCTTCAAGGCCGAGAAATGCACACAGAAGGCTACGAATCTTTCCTCCATCACCGTGAAGTTGCCGGCAGAGAATGTGTCCGTGCCTGGGATCTATTACTTTATCTTTCAAAGGCTGGCGTGGGAGGGGATCGTCTTGTTCGAGGTGATATCCACCACCAATGAATTCACCATCATCGTCAACGATGAACAGGTAGATATAGCCTTCAAGACCATCAAGGACCTCAAAAATCTCTGATAAATTCCTGGAGATGATCAGGAGATATTCGTAACTGCCACGGCAGTCTCCCCGACCAGGGCACGAAGAGCTTCCAAAGCTTCGGATGTAGCATGGATCTTCTCGAAGATCAGCAGGAGCCTCAGGCCGTTGCGCGTCTGTTTTTCCTTGATACGGCAAACCCCAGGATGTTTCTGTACGTATTGCAGGAGATCGGTAAACGTCTTGCTCTGGTAAAATGAAGACTGCTGGTCACCCACAAAATAACCCAGGAACTTTCCTTTTTTCATCACTACTTTTTCCAGGCCTATCCTGCCGGCCAGCCATTTGATGCGGACCGAATTCAGCAAATCAGAGACCTGCTCCGGCAGGGGGCCGAACCGATCGCGGAGATGATGCTGGTATTCCTGCAGGGCTGCTTCTTCAGTGATCTCATTCAATTCGGTGTACAGGGTGAGTCTTTCCGTTACGTTGTTCACGTAGTCGTCCGGGAAAAGGAGTTCAAAATCCGAGTCGATCTGGGTTTCCTTTACATAGTGTTTCTCCTCACCTTCCTCCTCGTAAAGCTCCCTGAATTCATTCTCCTTGAGTTCTTCAATGGCCTCAGCCAAAATTTTCTGGTAGGTCTCAAATCCGATCTCGTTGATGAACCCGCTTTGCTCTCCTCCTAAAAGATCTCCCGCCCCGCGGATCTCCAGGTCCTTCATCGCAATATTGAAACCGCTGCCCAGTTCCGTGAACTCTTCCAGGGCCTGTATGCGTTTACGGGCTTCCGGGGTCATGGCGTCGTAGGGAGGGGTGATGAAATAGCAAAATGCCTTTTTATTGCTCCTGCCCACACGACCTCTCATCTGGTGCAGGTCGCTCAGCCCGAAATTGTTGGCGTTATTGATAAAGATCGTATTGGCATTGGTAACGTCCAGGCCACTTTCCACTATCGTGGTTGAGACCAGCACGTCGAATTCCCCATTCATAAAACTGAGCATGAGGTTTTCCAGTTTTTTCCCTTCCATCTGCCCATGGCCCACACGGATCTCAGCATCCGGGACCAGTCGCTGCAACATGCCGGCAACCTCCTTGATGTTCTGGATCCTGTTGTGGATAAAAAAAACCTGTCCACCCCTCTGGATTTCATAAGAGATCGCATCCCTGATAGCCACTTCGTTCAATCGGATCACATGGCTTTCGATCGGGTACCTGTTTGGTGGAGGGGTAGTGATCACTGACAGGTCCCGGGCGGCCATCAGGCTGAACTGAAGGGTCCTGGGGATGGGCGTAGCGGTCAGCGTAAGGACATCCACGTTCTCCTTCATGGCTTTTAATTTGTCCTTCACCGCTACCCCGAATTTCTGTTCCTCATCCACGATGAGAAGACCGAGGTCCTTGAAGACCACATTCTTGTTGACCAGCTGGTGTGTTCCGATGATAATATCGACTTTCCCTTCAGCCAGGGCAGCCAGGGTCTCTTTCTTTTCTTTGGCGGTGCGGAAACGGTTGAGGTACTCCACCCTGACAGGCATTTCGCTCAGGCGTTCCGTAAAAGTCCGGTAATGCTGAAAGGCCAGGATGGTAGTGGGTACCAGAACAGCTACCTGTTTCCCGTTGTCGACGGCTTTAAAGGCGGCCCGAATCGCCACTTCGGTCTTGCCAAAACCTACATCCCCGCAGATAAGCCGGTCCATAGGCCGCTCCCTTTCCATATCCTTTTTGATATCCTCAGTGGCCGTAACCTGGTCCGGGGTATCCTCATACAGGAAGGAGGCTTCCAGTTCGTGCTGCAGGTAACTGTCCGGGGCATAGGCAAATCCTTTGTCCAGCCTCCTTTTAGCATACACACTGATGAGGTCGAAGGCGATCTTCTTGACCCTGGATTTCGTTTTCTGTTTGAGTTTTTTCCATGCAGCAGAGCCCAGTTTGTAGATCTTGGGCACTGCCCCGTCCTTCCCGTTGAATTTTGAGATCTTGTGGAGGGAATGGATGCTCACATAGAGGATATCCCTCTCCCCGTACATCAATTTGATGGCCTCCTGTGTTTTCCCTTCTACATCTATCTTCTTCAGTCCCCCGAATTTCCCGATCCCGTGATCGATATGGGTGACGTAGTCGCCCACGCTCAGTTTGTTGAGTTCCTTCAGAGTAATAGCCTGTTTTTTGGCATATCCGTTCCTGATCTGGAATTTATGGTACCGCTCAAAGATCTGGTGATCCGTATAGCAGGCTACCTTGAGGTCCTCGTCCACAAAGCCGTCGTGGATAGGTACTACCAGGGTCTGGTAATGTACGGTCTTCCCTATCTCGTCAAAGATATCGTGGAAGCGCTTGGCCTGCTGTTCCGAAGAACAGAAGATGTAGTTGCTGTACCCCCGACTTTCGTTCTCGTTGAGGTTCTCCAGGAGCAGGTCGAATTTCTTGTTGAAGACGGGTTGGGGCTTCGTATTAAATATGATTTCCTCTGCATCATCGTCCTCTGATCCGCTCCTGAAGGTAACCAGGGGAAACTGCCCCAGCTCTGATTCCAGGGTATCAGCACTGATGAACAATTCCTCGGGATGCTGGTGTTTGATCTCCTCTGAAAGGTTAGCAAAAGCCTCCTTAGCCTTTTCGAAAAAGGAGGTGATGCGTTCGTGCAGGACCTCCACGTCACTCACAAAAACCCTTGTATTCCGGTTGATGTATTTGAGAAAACTCTCCCTTGATTCTGCGATGAATTTGTTCTCAACATTGGGGATGATCGTGATCTTCTTTACGGGGTCTATGGAGAGCTGGCTTTCCACGTCAAAGGTCCGGATGCTGTCTATCTCGTTTCCAAAGAACTCTATGCGATAGGGCTGGTCATGGGAGAATGAAAAGACGTCGAGAATACCACCCCTCACGGCAAATTCTCCGGGTTCGGTCACAAAATCCACCCTGTGGAACTGGTATTCGAAGAGGACCTCGTTTAGAAAGTCCAGGGAAAGGGAGTCTCCCACCTTTAGTTTTTGGGTGTTTCGTTCGAGTTCCCTGCGTGTGACCACCTTTTCGAAAAGGGCATCGGGATAGGTGACGATGACAGCCGGTTTTTTCCTCGAATTGATGCGGTTCAGGACTTCTGCTCTCAGCAGGACGTTCGCGTTGTCCGTCTCTTCTATCTGATATGGTCTTCTATAGCTCCCGGGGTAGAACAGCACTTCCTCCTTACCTATGAGCTGTTCGAGGTCATTCAGGCAGTAGGCGGCTTCCTCCTTATCCCTCAGCACCCAGAGAAAAGGGTGGTCTGAGGTCTTAAAAGCTTCGGCCACAACAAAGGACCTGGCAGATCCCACCAGTCCGGTCAGGGAAGTCTTTCGTTCCGACTGGGCAATAGCTTTCCCCAGTTTCCCGAGTTGGGGAGACTGTTCATAGATGGGGGGGATGGTGTGGTTCGCCACCGGCAATTTTTGTGCAAAGATACGTTCCAGACAGTGCCCCTGCAAAGCTGGGTTATATTTTTATGACCGCTGCTTCAGCGATGGCATAGACCTCATCTCCCTCGTTCTTCTCGAGAATATGGGACCCTGTGAAGGCCCCAAAGGCAGGCAGGATCAGCTGGTGTTTGTTCCTGAAAAAGCAGGGCAACCGCAGTGACTGTCGCCCGTGGCCCCTGAGCCTTACGGCAGGGTGTATATGGCCCGACAGGTTGAAATACCCTTCCCTTTCCTCCGGATAATGGGTGAGATAAAAAGGTCCCCATGAGAGTTCAGGAACCAGGGCAATGCCCAGCGCTTCATACTTCAGAGGAGAGATGATATCGTGGTTGCCTGCTACCAGCAGGAATTTTGCCTGAGCCTTTTTTACCCAGGATTCGAATCGATGCCATTCGCTATTCATGCTGGAATGGAACAGATCGCCCAGGAAACAGACCGTTTGCGGCCTGAAATAATTGAGATTCTGTTCCAGTACTTCAAAATTATGATCGATGGCCTTCTGAGGCACGGGGGAACCGTATTTCCTGAAATGGGTGACCTTCCCCAGGTGTACATCACTGATAAGCAGGACAGATTCTTCCTTCCAGAATACAGCGCCTGAGGGATGCAGTTCCAGGTGTTGCCCTGCGATGGTAAGGATCTGGGTTGTCATACTTTCAAAGGTAAAAAGAAAGCGCTTTTCAGGAAATCTATTTCATCAACAGGGCCGTCATTTTTTTGATCCTGTCTGCCAGCTTCTCACTCGACATTTTTTCCCGAAGCCTGTCTGTGATGATGGGGAAGGAAAAAGGTGTGGGCTTGGTGCAGGGCTTCCATACGATCTCCTGCCGCTCGATACGCTCCAGGGCCAGGCGCAACCTTCCCTCTTCGAGCTGGTGCTCAAAGGTCTCCCGATACGCCTGCAGGTACAGCAGGTTGTCCGGTTCGTAGTCTTTGAAAACCTCGAAGAGCAACTGTGAGCTGCTCTGCAGGTGTTTCATCTTGACTCCCTTTTCGGGATAGCCCGTAAATACCATGCCGCTGATCACGGCGATGTCCCTGAATTTACGCCTGGCCATTTCGGTGGAATTCAGGCTTTTCTGCAGGTCTTCCAGCAAATAAGAGGTAGTAAAAAGGTCGTTGTCAATGATGGCCTGAATATCTATTTCCTGATCCGAAAGTAATTCAAACCCATAGTCGTTGAAAGCCAGGGAGAAGGTGATGGGGGAGAGCAGGCTTACCCTGTATCCGAGCAGGCTGCCCATGGCTTCGTGCACAAACCGGCCTTCAAAGGGGTAAAAAATATGGTGGTAGCCGTCTCTTGTCTTAAAGGTTTCGATCAGGAAAGTGTCCGGACCCGGGACCAGGCTCTCCTGCTCCTGCCTTTGGAAGATCGGGGAGAGGCACTGAATGGCGTCCGACTGCTCTGAGGGGGGCAGGTTGGCAGAGTACAATTCCTCTCGCAACAACTGGGACATCTGGGCAGAGAGGGTGAGCCGGCCGCCCATCCAGCTCGGCACCTTGTTGGTTTTTTTACTGGAATTCCTGACCAGGGCCTGCATCTCCTTGATCCTTATGAATTCCAGGTTCCTGCCCGCAAAGGTAAACACATCACCGGGCGTGAGCTTGGAGATAAAGTACTCCTCTATGGAGCCGATGTACCCTCCTTTCTGGTAACGTACCGTGATGTGCGCATCCCCTACGATAGTCCCGATCTGGAACCTGTGACGCATCGCCACTCCCCTGTTGTTGACCACCAGCCTTCCATCCGCATCTACCTCTACTTTTTTGTACTCATCGTAGCTTTGGAGGCTTTGGCTTCCCATCACCAGAAAATTCAGCAGCCATCGCCACTGGTCTTCCGTGATCCCCTGATAACAAAAGGTGCTTTTTACCTCCCCGAAGATTTCCGAAGGGTAGAATCCTTCAGATACCGCCAGGGTGGTCAGGTATTGCACCAGCACGTCAAAACTATTGAGATACGGAATACGGTCCTCAACGGCATTTTTGGCCACCGCCTGTTCCAGGGCCGAGGCCTCCACCAATTCGATGGCGTGGGTAGGGAGGAAATAGATCACACTCTCCTTTCCCGGCCGGTGACCGCTCCGGCCTGCCCTTTGCATAAACCGGGCTACCCCTTTGGGACCCCCGATTTGTATGACCGTCTCCACCGGGGCAAAGTCGACTCCCAGGTCCAGGCTGGAAGTACATACCACGGCCTTGAGTTCTTCGTTCCGTATGGCCTCCTCCACCCAGATTCGGGTATCCTTATTGATGCTGCCATGGTGCATGGCCATTTCCCCTGCGAGTTCGGGATAACGCTCCAGGATCTTCTGATACCAGATCTCACACTGGCTGCGGGTATTGGTAAAGATGAGGGTGGTTCTGCTTTCTTTTATGATGGGGATGATCCGGTCCAGGAGGCGAAGGCCCAGGTGACCCCTCCAGGGGAAGGTCTCGATCTCTTCCGGGATAATGCTGATCACCCTTATCTTTTTATTCAGGCTGGCCCGGATCATGACGGAATTTCGGTAGGCTTCACTTTCCGGACCCAATAATACCTGCCGGGCCTGTTCCAGGTTACCTATGGTGGCTGAGATCCCCCATATGCGCATTTGGGGGGAAAGGGATTTAAGTCTCGACAGGGCGAGTTCCATCTGTACCCCCCTTTTCGTGCCCAGCAGTTCGTGCCATTCATCAACGACGATGGCCCTGCAGTCGCGAAACGTTTTGTGGTATCCCGTGCTCGCCAATAAAAGTTGCATGCTCTCGGGGGTGGTAATCAGCAGGTCAGGCATGGACTTCCGCTGGGCATTCCTCTCCCTGGTGGAGGTGTCTCCGGTCCGTATCCCTACAGTGAGGGGTAGATCGAGGTCTTCGATGATCCGTTCCGCAGACTGCCTGATCTCCTGGGAAAGGGCGCGAAGGGGGGTGATCCAGACGGCTTTCAGGCCTTTGGGATGCTTCTCCCTGTAATCGGGGTTCTCCTTGATATAATCCAGGACGATGGGAAACCAGAGGGCGTAGGTCTTACCGCTACCGGTGGGGGCATTCAACAATCCGTTCTTCCCTTCCAGATAGGCCTCCCAGGTCTTTCTCTGAAATGGGAAAGGGGCCCAAGACTGTTTGCGAAACCAGTCCTCTGCTATGGTAAATGAAGGGTCGTTTTTCATGGCAGGACCTCAGGGGATAAGTTTTTTAAGATCTTCCAGGGTGTTGGCTTCCTCAATGCTCTTGTCCGTCCTCCATCTGAGAATCCTGGGGAAGCGGGTAGCTACCCCGCTTTTATGCCTCCCTGAAGGTGCGATACCTTCAAAGGCGATCTCGAACACGTGGTAAGGGGTAACACTACGCACAGGCCCGAACCGCTCGAGGGTGTTCTTTTTGATCCAGGCGTCGACCTTTCTGAATTCTGCATCCGTGAGGCCGGAATACGCTTTGGCGAAGGTCACCAGTTCCCTTTCCCCTTCCTCATTGGTATTCCAGAGTCCGAAGGTGTAATCGGTGAAGAGGTTGCTGCGCCTCCCGTGACCCCTCATGGCATAGGTGAGGACGGCATCGATGGTCAGCGGATCCACCTTCCATTTCCACCAGTCTCCTTTTTTCCGTCCTACCCGGTACGGTGAATCCTTGCGTTTGAGCATAAGGCCTTCACTCTTTTTCTCCCTCGCCAATTCCCTTTCAGCCGCAAAATCGGACCACCTGTCAAAACTCAAAGTCTCAGAGAGATAAAGAGGGAGTGACCGGTCTGAAACAAAGGGCTCCGAGAAGTCTTCCAAAATTTTTCGCCTCTCTGAAAAGGGCTGCTCCCTGAGGTCCTTCCCTTCCCATTCCAGCAGATCATAGGCCATCAGGATCACGGGTGTTTTGGCGAGCAAAGATTTGGATACGGATTTTCGGCCGATTCGTTTTTGCAGATCGTTAAAAGTACCTATGGTGTTCCCGGGGTAGGGCAGGATCTCCCCGTCTAACACGGTGCCGTTCGGAATTTTATCTACCAAGGCAGAGAATTCCGGGTACTTATCCGTTACGAGCTCTTCCCCCCGGCTCCATACAAAGATCTCATCGTTTCGGAAGATCACCTGGGAGCGGATTCCGTCCCATTTGTGCTCGGCGAGCCATTGGGAGGTGTCCCCCAGGCTTTCGGGTTCCCCTTCCAGGGCGTAGGCCAGGTAAAAGGGATAGGGTTTGGACAGGACGTCGGATTTGTTCTTTTCCAGGACCAGGTCGTGGAAACTGATGGTCTTAGGGTCCCAGTCGCCCATCAGTTTATAGGCGAGGATGTCCTCATCGATCCCTGTAGATTGGGACAGGGCACGGGTCATCAGTTTCTGGCTGATCCCAATCCTGAACCCGCCGGTGATGAATTTGGTGAATACAAAGCGTTCGTAAAAGGAAAAACCCTGCCAGTGTTCAGTGACATAGGCCTTTTTCTCTTCCTCAGACCTGCCTTTGAGGGTGTTGAGTTCGTCAAGGACCCGTGCGAGGGACTTTTCCATATTTTTTTGCCCACCGGGGACCACCAGGGCGATGGTCTCCGCAAGGTCGCCTACGATGTGGTAGCTTTCTTCGAACAGCCAGTGTGGGATACCGGCAGCCTCGGCTGCCCATTCTCTCAACAAGGTAGTGTTGACAGGTCGCGACGGACGACGGTGTGAAAGGATGGCGATGGTCCATACCTTGTCGGGCTCGGAGGCCCGGTCAAAATAGGATGCCAGCGCCCTGACCTTTGCAGACGTCTTGTTGGTGCTGTCCAATTTCCTGATGAGCTGGGCAAAGTCCTTCATTCTCAACTACTCGTTTTCGTCATTTCCTGAGGAATTCATTTCGGCCAGTTCTCCTTCGTACTGGGTCTGTTCGGTACGGGCGTCAAGCCCTTTCTCCCTGAGGAAACGGGAGAATATGTCTGAATACCCGTGGGTGCAAATGACACGCGTGGCCCCTGTGGCTTCTATACTCTCCAGCAACCCTGCCCAGTCGCAGTGGTCACTCAGTACAAATCCCTTGTCTACCGCTCTCCTCCTGCGGGCACCCCTGAAGGCCATCCAGCCGCTGGCCGTGGCTGTCTCATAAGGCACCATTTTCCGCAACCAGGGACTGCCGTGTACACTGGGAGGGGCGATTACCAAATTACCCCGGAGCTCCTCTTTTTTGGTCTCCTTGGTAATTCGGATCGTGTCCGGTAAATCGAGGTAGGTCCTGGGCACTTCGTTCAAATTTTCGACCGCTGCATGGGTATAGATCTGACCAATGGACGTGTCGAGGTGCTTGAGCAGGCGTTGGGCCTTGCCGAGGCTGTAGCCAAAAAGAACAGAGGTTTTCCCTTCCGTTCTGTTCTCTGCCCACCAATCATTGATGTCGCGAAACACCTCCTTTTGAGGCCTCCAAGAAAAGGCCGGCAGCCCAAAGGTACATTCCGTAATAAAGGAGTGGCAGCGAATGGGTTCGTAAGGGGTTGACAGGCCGTCATCTTCTGTTTTGTAGTCCCCGGAAAACACCCACACTTCCCCTTTGTGTTCCACGCGAATCTGTGAGGAGCCGGGGATATGTCCGGCAGGATGCAGGCTGAATCTCACCCCATTGACGGTAAATGATTCACCCCAGGAGACCCCGGAGCTGTTGATATTGCCCAACCGGTGCTCTATGATAGGGACGTTTCTCTTGTGTGTGATATACTGCTTGTGGCCCCAGCGGCTGTGATCGGCGTGCCCGTGTGAAATAATGGCCTTGTCAACCGGTTTCCAGGGGTCGAGATAGACCCCGGCTTTCTCACAGTAGATTCCCTTCCCGGTGAAGGCCAATAGCGGTTTTTCCATAGCAGCGGCAAGTTACAAAAATAACAGGCCACAAAGACAGGGAACCCCCTGCTTTAATGGGTGGGGATACCCAAAAAAGCTTTTCATGAAACAGGGGAGAGGGTAGGCCGATGGGTGTGTTCTGACTTGAAATTTCAGTCCTGAAAATTGAGTTTTTCCATGCGAAATGGAGTATCTTTGTGGTCTAGAATATTATGTGTTATGCCCATTAAAGATTTATACGACCACAGCGAAAAAAGGAACAATCTGGCCCATTTTGCCGCCATCGCCTCACTGGCTGCGGTAGACGGAGAAATCAATCCGAGGGAACAAAAGGTAATCGACAAATTCGCTGTGAAACTGGATATCACAGGAGAGGAGATCAAGGAGGTCATGAAGAAGGAGAACAAGTATCCTATAGAAGCCCCATACGAGTCAGAACAAAGACTGGAACGTCTCTTTGACCTGTTCAAGATCATCTTTGCAGATGCACAGATCGATGAGGACGAGATCCGGCTGATCAAAAAATACGCCCTGGCCCTCGGGTATTCTCCTGAAAAAGCAGAAAAGGTGATCCGCAAATCCATTATCCTGTTCAGGGGGAAATTCGACTTTGAGGATTACAAATACATGATGGAGCGCGAAAGGAATTAATACTTCCTTTTAAGCTTTCTGTGCGGCCATAAATTCTTCGGCCTTCTCAACCATTTTCCTGCTGCCGCAAAAGAAAGGAACCCGCTGATGTAGCTCCGTGGGCTGTATTTCCATGATGCGTCTGAAACCGTCACTCGCCTTGCCATCGGCCTGTTCGGCCAGGAATGCCATGGGATTACATTCGTACAGCAACCTGAGCTTACCTTCCATGGCCACGCTGCTTTTAGGATAGATATAGATGCCTCCCTTGATCATATTGCGGTGGAAGTCAGACACCAGGGAACCGATGTAACGGGAAGTGTAGGGCCTGTCTCCCTCTTCTCTCTGGCAGTACTTGATGTAGTCTTTGACCCCCTGGGGAAAATGGATATAATTCCCTTCGTTCACGGAATAGATCTTTCCGGTTTCCGGGAATTTCATACGGGGGTGAGAGAGGTAAAAGGTCCCTATGGCCGGGTTCAGAGTAAATCCGTTCACCCCGTCTCCCGTCGTGTACACCAGCATGGTCGAGGTGCCGTAAATGATGTATCCGGCAGCTACCTGGTTCACCCCGGGCTGCAGGAAGTCTTCCAGGGTAACGGGTGTGCCTATGGGGGTCACTCTCCGGTAGATGGAAAAGATGGTACCCACTGATACATTCACATCGATATTGGAAGAACCGTCCAGGGGATCGATCAGGACGACGTATTTGTTCTGATGCTTTTCGTCCTGGCTGTTGACGCTGATAAAGTAGTCTTCCTCTTCCGAGGCGATCCCGCATACGATCTCCCTGTTCTTCAGGGTTTGTATGAACTTTTCATTGGCCAGGACGTCCAGTTTTTGCTGGTCCTCCCCTTGTACATTGGTATCCCCTGCTGCCCCAAGGATATCTATGAGTCCGGCTTTGTTCACCTCGTGGTTCACCACTTTTGCCGCCAGGCGAATGGCATTGATTAGCTTGGACAACTCGCCTGAAGAGTACTGAAAGGAAGACTGGTTTTCGATGATAAACTCTCCAAGGGTGGTATTCTTTTTATCCATTCCGGGGCTGTGTTATTTGCGCACAAATATCGCATATTTTGTGAAACTAAAACGATTTCGTAAGGCATTCGTTTTTTAAAATTATAACTTAGTGTTTTATTTGTAACAATTATGAAGATAGTCATCCGGGAGGCGAGGCCGTCAGACATGACAGCGGTCCTCGACCTGATCAAAGAACTTGCCCATTTTGAACGGGAACCCGATGCCGTTGAGGTCAGAGCAGAGGATCTGGAGGAGGACGGGTTTGGGGAAGATCCCTGTTTTACCTGTTTTATAGGGGAGGTGGATGGTTCTATTGGCGGGATGGCCCTGGTCTACCCCCGGTACTCTACCTGGAAAGGCCGAGCGCTCCACCTGGAAGATCTCATTGTGAAGGAAAAATTCAGAGGGCAAGGCCTGGGGAATGCCCTGCTGGAAAAAGTAGTGGAATACGGACACGACCTGGGAGTAAAGCGGATCAGTTGGGAGGTACTCGACTGGAATGAGCCGGCCATAACATTTTATGAACGCAAAGGGGCCAGGGTGATGCGCGATTGGGATGTGGTGCAACTCGACGAACAAGGAATCGAACAATTTTTACAAAAGAGATGAGGATATTCAAATTTGGAGGGGCATCGGTAAAGGATGCAGATGGGGTCAGGAATCTGGTCAAGGTACTCGGGGAAACAGGGACGGCGGATACCTTCCTGGTGATCTCTGCCATGGGAAAGACCACCAATGCGATGGAAGGGGTGGTCGATGCCTATTTTAAGGATAAATCGGCCCTGCCCGGGGCCATTCAGGAAGTGTTCGTCTACCATCAGGAGATCTTGGGCGAACTCTTCAATTCAGATACGCACCAGATCTATAGAGAGGTTCAGACCCTCTTTGATGAGATCAGGGGATTCCTGGCCTGGAACAAATCGCCGAAATACAACTTTGTCTACGACCAGGTGGTCTGTTACGGGGAATTGATCTCCACCACTATCGTGAGTGCCTACCTCAATGAGGTGGGTGTAAAGAATACCTGGTTGGATATTCGGGACTTTCTCAAAACAGATAACAAATACAGGGATGCCGGGATCGACTGGAAAAAGACACAGGAAAAGGTCAGCAAAGGGCTGGACCGGGGAAAGCTCTACGTGAGCCAGGGTTTTATCGGCAGTGACGAGAACAACTTTACCACCACCCTCGGCAGGGAGGGGTCAGACTATACCGCGGCCATCCTTGCTTATTGCCTGGACGCGAATTCGGTGACCATCTGGAAGGATGTCCCCGGGGTACTCAACGCAGACCCCAGGTATTTTGACAAGTCAGAACTCCTGAATAAGATCTCCTATCGGGAGGCTATAGAACTCGCCTTTTACGGGGCTTCCGTGATCCACCCTAAAACCCTGCAACCCCTGCAGCGAAAGGAGATACCCCTGCATGTGAAGTCGTTCCTGAAACCTTTGGATCCTGGAACCACCGTAGGGAAAGGGGAAGGGATAGACCCCCTGGTGCCCTGTTTCATCGTCAAAAAGAACCAGGTGCTGATGAAGTTATCTTCCCTCGACTTCTCCTTTATCGTGGAGGACAATATCAGTGATCTGTTCAAACTGCTGCACGACTACAGGATGAAGGTAGATATGATCCAGAACTCCGCGATCAGCTTCTCGGTCTGTGTCGACAATAAATTCGGTCGCCTGCAAGAACTGCTCAACCACCTCAAGGGAAAATTCAATGTGGTTTGCCACGAGGGGGTATCCCTGTATACCATCCGGCACTTTGATGCCCAATCCATTGATTCCCTTCAGAATGGAAAGGAGGTATTGCTCGAACAGAGGGGTAAGGAGACCGTTCAGCTGGTTGTGAAACAATAATCAGATGGTGGGAATTGTACCTGCCCCTCCCAGGCAGAAAGGCTATTTTCCTATCTTTACCCTTTAAACACATTACTGAATATGGGTCTAGTGACCGCCAAAGAAGTGGCGAAAGCCATCAATCTTGAGCGCTATGGTTTTTTCGGAACCTTCATGGGCTGGTTTCTGATGAAGATCACCAAGCTTTCCTCCATGAATGCCTTCTACGACAAGCACAGGCATTTGGATGCGATCTCTTTTATCGATGCCATCCTGGAACATTACGAGATCAAATTCGAGATCCCGGAAGAGGATATCAAGAGGCTTCCCAAAGAAGGAGCCTTTATCACCATCAGCAACCACCCACTGGGAGGTGTAGACGGGATCCTTTTGCTTAAATTGCTTTTACAGCACCGCTCGGATTTCAAGATCATTGCCAACTTCCTCTTGCACAGGGTAGAGCCCCTGGCCCCTTATATCCTGCCGGTAAACCCCTTTGAGACCCGCAAGGACGCCAAAAGCAGTATAGCCGGATTTAAAAGTGCGCTGCAGCACATAAAAGGGGGACATCCCCTTGGGATTTTCCCAGCCGGGGAGGTGTCTACCTATAAGGATGGGAGGCTGATCGTCGACAGGCCCTGGGAGGAAGCAGCATTAAAACTTATCCGGAAGGCTGAGGTGCCGGTGGTGCCTATCTACTTCCACGCCCGTAACAGTCAGTTGTTCTACCGTCTCTCCCGAATCAATGACATCTTCAGGACGGCCAAACTGCCTTCAGAGCTGACCACACAGAGGAACAGGGCCATCAAGGTAAGGATAGGCCAGCCTATTTCCGTCGCTGTGCAGAAGGAACAGGAAAACCTAGAAGAGTTTACGGACCTCCTCAGGAGGAAAACTTATATCCTGGCCAACGCCTATGAAAAGGAACGTCTGATAGATCAGATCCCCGGGAGCCTCAAGATCCCAAAACCTCCGAGGAAGATCGCCTCTGCGGTCCGTACCGAGGTGATACAGGGGGAGATCGAGAAGCTGAGGGAAAAGGACTGCAGGTTGCTGCAAAGCAAGAATTACGAAGTCTTCCTCGCCCAGAAAAAGGATATGCCTTTTATTCTGAATGAGATCGGGAGGCAGCGGGAGATGACTTTCCGGGCCATAGGGGAGGGCACCAATAAATCCATCGACCTCGACCGCTTTGACGACTACTACCACCATCTCTTTCTCTGGGACGATGATGACAAATGCATCGTGGGGGCGTATCGTATGGGATTGGGGTCCCATATTTTTCCGGAGCACGGGATAGACGGATTCTATCTGCAGGACCTGTTCGGCTTTGAGCCCGAACTCTATACCATGATGTCTCAGTCCATTGAGATGGGCAGGGCCTATATCGTGAAAGAATACCAGCAAAAGCCCATGCCCCTCTTCCTGTTGTGGAAGGGTATTGTGCATACGACCCTGCGGTATCCTGAACACAAATATCTTATCGGGGGTGTGAGTATCAGCAACCAGTTCTCCAATTTTTCCAAATCCCTGATGATCGAATTCATGCGGTCTCATTATTGGGACCCTTACGTGGCCAATTACATACGGCCCAAAAAAGAATTCAAGGTGAAATTGAAGGATGTGGACAAGGAGTTCGTTTTCGACGAGACCCAGTCTGACCTCAATAAGTTTGATCGCCTCATCGAAGAGGTGGAGCCAGGGAGCCTCAGGTTGCCGGTATTGATCAAAAAATACATCAAGCAGAACGCAAAGGTGGTTGCATTTAACGTAGACCCTTTGTTCAACAATG
>NZ_JBFGBM010000010.1:0-25736 GCF_041567615.1 Muriicola sp. | reverse complement strand
TTCCCTGGGCGTTGAGGTATAGGGGAACTGCTGCCAGGATGAAGGTGATTATAAAAAAAGATCTTCTTGTTTTCCGACAGTGGGCCATGGATCCGACTTAGCAAATATTAGAACGGCACATCCCTGCAAATAGTATTAAATATTGTATTTTTGATAAATTTTTCAAACGGTTAAGACCACCTGATTATATGGACAAATATTCCTTTTTAAACGCTGCCCATACTTCCTTTTTTGCAGAGATGTACGGCAAGTATCTCACGCATCCTGATAGTGTAGAACCCAGCTGGAGGGCCTTTTTCCAGGGATTTGATTTCGGGATGGAAAGCGCACTGGATGAAGTAGGGATCGATACACAGTCGGGCACAGCCACCCTGTCTAATGGACACCCCGTGGAGATCCCGGAGACTTTGCAAAAGGAATTCCAGGTCGTCCGCCTTATCGACGGATACCGAAGCAGGGGTCACCTTTTCACCAAGACGAACCCGGTAAGGGAAAGGAGGAAGTATTCTCCCACCCTGGATATTGAGAATTTTGGCCTTACGGAAGCCGACCTCGATACGGTCTTCAATGCCGGCGAGATCATAGGGATAGGCTCAAATACACTGAGAAATATCATCACTCACCTCCAACAGATCTACTGCGACTCCATTGGGGTAGAGTATATGTACATCCGCAGCCCCGAACGGGTAGAGTGGATACAAGCCTGGCTCAACCGAAATAACAACCACCCTGATTTTAATAAGGAGCAGAAAAAACACATCCTTAAAAAGCTCAACCAGGCGGTCTCCTTTGAAGGCTTCCTGCACACAAAATACGTAGGCCAGAAACGATTCTCCCTTGAAGGGAATGAATCCCTGATCCCGGCGGTGGACACCATCGTCGAAAGGGCGGCGAAGATGGGGGTGAAGCAGTTTGTCATGGGGATGGCCCACAGGGGCAGGCTCAATGTCCTCACCAATATTTTCGGCAAAGCTGCCAAGGATATCTTCAGCGAATTTGACGGAAAGGATTACGAACAGGAGATCTTTGACGGGGATGTGAAATACCACCTCGGATGGACCTCAGAACGCACTACAGAGAACGGCAACAAGATCAATATGAACATCGCCCCTAACCCCTCCCACCTGGAAACAGTGGGAGCCGTGGTGGAAGGGATCACCCGGGCCAAACAGGATGCACATTTTCCGGACGACTTTTCCAAGGTGCTACCCATTGTGGTCCATGGGGATGCCGCTATAGCCGGACAGGGGATCGCCTATGAGGTCGTGCAGATGGCAGACCTCGACGGGTATCGAACCAACGGGACCATTCATATTGTGGTCAACAACCAGATCGGCTTTACGACGAATTATCTCGACGGCCGTTCCTCTACCTATTGCACGGATGTTGGGAAAGTTACCCTGAGTCCGGTCCTCCACGTCAATGCAGACGATGTGGAAAGCGTAGTACACGCTTCCCTTTTCGCTTTGGAATACCGAATGCGATTTCAGCGGGATGTGTTCCTCGACCTGCTCGGATACCGGAAGTACGGGCATAATGAAGGGGATGAGCCCAGGTTTACCCAACCTAAGCTCTATAAGGCTATTGCCAAACACCCGAACCCGAGAGATATCTATGCCGAGAAATTGATGGCTGAAGGAGTCATAGACCGGGATTACGTGCGTCAGCTCGAAGAAGAGTACAAATCCAGCCTGGAAGAAGAACTCGAAGATTCAAGAAAAGAGGAAAAAACTGAGATCACCCCTTTTATGGCGGATGAGTGGAGCGGGTTCCAGAATGTGCGGGAATGGGAAATGATGGAACCTGTGGATACGACCTACGACCGGAAGAAACTGGACACCATAGCCAGGACCATTACCACCCTGCCCGATGGGAAAAAATTCCTGAGAAAGGTTGAGAAACTGGTCGGTGACCGAAAGAGCATGTACTTTGAAGCTGACAAACTCGACTGGGCGATGGGTGAATTACTCGCCTACGGTTCTTTGCTAGAGGAAGGTTTCGGGGTCAGGATGAGTGGGCAGGACGTAGAACGGGGCACCTTCTCACACCGCCACGCGGTCATGAAGGTAGAAGAGAGTGAAGAGGAGGTGATGCTTCTGAATCATATTGCCGAGGATCAGGGCGAATTTCAGATCTACAACTCCTTGCTATCAGAATACGGGGTGCTGGGGTTTGATTACGGCTATGCCATGGCAAGCCCGAATACCCTGACGATCTGGGAGGCCCAGTTCGGGGACTTCAGCAACGGGGCCCAGATCATGATAGACCAGTATATCTCTGCAGCAGAGGACAAATGGAAGTTGCAGAACGGACTGGTCATGTTCCTGCCCCATGGATATGAAGGGCAGGGGGCAGAGCACTCCTCTGCCAGGATGGAGCGCTACCTCCAGCTCTGTGCACGAGACAATATGTATGTGGCAGACGTGACTACCCCTGCCAATATGTTCCATTTGCTCAGGCGCCAGATGAAAAGCAATTTCAGGAAACCCCTGATCGTATTTACGCCCAAGAGTTTGTTGAGACATCCCAAGGCCGTTTCA
Organism: Muriicola sp.; assembly: GCF_041567615.1. GTDB lineage: Bacteria > Bacteroidota > Bacteroidia > Flavobacteriales > Flavobacteriaceae > Muriicola. The sequence continues at coordinate 23,196 of NZ_JBFGBM010000010.1, read as the reverse complement.
TCGGTAAGCGAAATGACCGACGGGAGGTTCATGGAGGTTATCGATGATCAATCGGTGAAGGCAGCTAAGGTGAAGTCCCTTGTATTCTGTACCGGGAAATTCTATTATGACCTTTTGGCGGCCAGAGAAGAACTCGGCAGGGAGGATGTGGCACTCGTCAGGCTCGAACAGCTATTTCCCCTGCCTGCGGAACAGATGAGGGAGATCATAGCGAAATACAAGAAGGCTGAGGAAGTAGTCTGGGCACAGGAAGAGCCCAGAAATATGGGGGCATGGTCCCACTTGTTGATGCATTTCGAAGAAGCCCGTACCTTCAGGGTCGCCTCCAGGCGAATCTATGCTGCCCCGGCGGCCGGTAGTTCAGTGAGATCCAAGCTGAGGCACCAGCAGGTGATCGATTACGTCTTCGACAAGACCAAGGATAATATGACCCGACCCGCGAAGAAAAACTGATTCATGCCTATGAGGATGCTCTTTCTTTTGATGTTAGTCTCGGGATTTGCTTTTTCTCAAACCGAGCTGCCCCAGTATTCCAACATGATCTCACAGATCGCCAGCCTGTACAATGCTCAGGATTATCAGGGTATCTACCGCCTGTACGATGAGAACATGCAGAAGGCGATTACTCAGGAAGAGAACCGCAAGTTCTTCACCGACAATGTCAACAGGATCATGGGGAATATCAAAGAATGGGAATTCATAGGGTTTCAAAGGGGCGCGCATGTGTACCGCACCCTTTTTGACAAGGCACTGACCAATTTGATGTTGACCATCAGCGGGCAGAACAACAGGATCGTCGGGTTCTATATCGCCCCGGCAAGACCCATAGGCATCCCGGTCCTGGAGAGAAATACTACCAAAATGATCATCCCCTTACAGGAGGAGGTATTCGTATATTGGGGAGGGACTACCCTGCAGCAGAACTACCACCTCAGTGAGATCTCCCAGCAGTACGCCTATGACCTGCTTATGGTGTCAGGGGGAAGTTCCCATGCCGGGGATCCGGAAAACAATGAAAGCTATTTCATCTTTGGGAAGGAGATCATCGCCCCTTGTGCAGCCAGGGTCGTAAGAGTGGTCAACGGAATACCCGATAATGTTCCTGGAGAGGTCAATCCGGTACAACACGCAGGTAATCACATTATTTTGCAAACCGATAGGGAAGAGTACATCGTGCTGGCCCACCTGATGCTCGACTCCATTGTTGTGGAAGAGGGACAGGACGTACAACAGGGAGAACTCCTTGCGCTATGCGGGAACTCCGGGAATACCACTGAGCCCCATTTGCACCTGAGTCTTCAGAATACCTTAGAAGAAGAAGAGGCGACAGGCGCAAAGCTGTATTTTGACCAAATCTATGTCAACGGTGAAATAAATACGGATTATCTTCCGGTAAAAGAAGATTTTATCAGAAATTTGGAATAACGCATTCAATACAAAAGCAAAACCATGATATTAGAAATGAAAGTTCCCTCTCCGGGAGAATCCATAACGGAGGTTGAGATCGCCGAATGGCTGGTCAAGGACGGGGATTATGTGGAAAAGGATCAGGCTATCGCAGAGGTGGATTCGGACAAGGCTACCCTTGAACTGCCCGCTGAGGAAAGCGGGGTCATTACCCTGAAGGCAGAGGAAGGTGACGCTGTGGCCGTGGGAGAGGTGGTTTGCCTGATTGATACAGATGCTCCCAAACCCGAAGGAAAAGGAGGGGAAGCCAAACCAACCAAGGCCGAAAAACCCGCAGAGGAAGAGAAGCCTAAACCTGCCGAGAAGTCACAGCCTGAAGAGGCGAAGAAGACCTACGCCAGCGGCACTCCTTCTCCTGCAGCGAAAAAGATACTCGATGAAAAGGGAATTCCGGCCTCCTCAGTAAAGGGATCGGGTAAGGACGGAAGGATCACCAAGGAGGATGCGGTCAGTGCCGTTCCTTCCATGGGAACGCCCACCGGAGGCAAGAGGGGAGAGACCCGTACCAAGCTTTCCATGCTCAGGAGGAAGGTTGCTGAGCGCCTGGTCTCTGCCAAGAATGAAACGGCCATGCTCACCACCTTCAACGAGGTCGACATGTCGGCCATCTTCGAACTGAGGAGCAAATACAAGGAAGAATTCAAGGAAAGACACGGAGTAAGCCTGGGCTTTATGTCCTTTTTTACCAAAGCTGTCATCCGTGCCCTGCAGGAGTTCCCCGCAGTGAATTCCATGATAGATGGGAAGGAGATGATCACCTACGATTTCTGCGATATCAGCATAGCCGTCTCCGGTCCAAAAGGATTGATGGTGCCGGTGATCCGGAATGCAGAGAACATCACTTTCAGGGGGATCGAGGCTGAGGTCAAACGCCTCGCTATCCGTGCTCGTGACGGACAGATTACCGTCGATGAGATGACCGGGGGTACGTTTACCATTTCCAATGGAGGTGTCTTTGGTTCCATGTTGTCGACCCCTATCATCAACCCTCCCCAAAGCGGGATCCTCGGCATGCACAATATTGTGGAAAGACCGGTGGTGAAGAACGGAGAGATCACTATCGCTCCTGTGATGTATGTCGCCCTGTCCTACGATCACAGGATCATAGACGGTCGGGAATCGGTAGGGTTCCTCGTGGCGGTGAAAGAAGCCCTCGAGAGCCCGGAAGAACTCCTGATGGACGGTGATGTGAAAAAAGCACTGGAATTATGATCCGGTGGAAAATTAAACGAAAAGCGCTCCTCAGGAGCGCTTTTTCTTTTTGAGGTACAGGGTACCCGACTTGTAGTCGATAACGGCCTTGCCCTTTTCCAGGACATCGGCACCGATGATACCATCTACGGGAAGGGCCTCATGGGAGGTCAGGGCCTCATTGATATGACTGAGGTCGAACAGGATGATCTTGATCTTTTTCTTTTTCCAGTGGCCTATCTGCAGCGTATTCTCGGTAGAAAGCTGGGTTTCCATATCCGTGGCGCCCGCCCCCGCTGCCTTTACCTCGGATGCTTCAGAGTTGAGTTTGAAAACCTCCATTTTATCTACCCCTACACAGGTATTGGAAGCCCCTGTATCCAAAATGAATCTCCCGCTTATTCCGTTGATCGCCGCAGTCAGTTCGAGATGATGTGTGGCTGTCAGGGTCAGAGGCACCGGTTTGTATTTCCTCTTTTTCAAAAACGATTTTATGCTTCCCATTCCCGTGTTTTGTGCTAAAGATAATCCTATTTTTGTCACATGCAGATCACGGACACACACATTCACCTCTACTCCGAGGCTTTCGACGAGGACAGGACCCAAGTGGTTGAACAGGCGATGGCCCAGGGGATAGAACGATTCTTTATCCCGGCCATCGATTCTGCCTACACGGAGTCCATGTTTCAACTGGAAAGAGACTTCCCCGGGAAGGTTTTTCTGATGGCCGGACTGCATCCCACCCACGTGAAAGAGAACTTCCGGGAAGAACTGGACCATGTCCGCCATCTCCTGTCCCAAAGGAAATTCTGGGCTATAGGGGAGACCGGGATAGACCTCTATTGGGACAAGACGTTCTTTCCCCAGCAAAGGGTGGCTTTTAAGGAACAGATCGCCATGGCCAAAGAACTGGGCTTGCCCATCGTGATCCACTGCAGGGAATCCTTTGATGAGATCTTCGAAGTACTGGAAGAGGAAAAGGGAGATGATCTCTACGGCATCTTCCATTGCTTCACGGGGACGTATGAGCAGGCACTCAGGGCTATAGGATTCAATATGAAACTCGGGATCGGTGGGGTAGTGACCTTTAAGAACGGGAAGATAGACACTTTCCTCGATAAGATCGGCCTGGAGCATATCGTGCTGGAGACGGATGCTCCCTACCTGGCGCCGGCCCCCTTTAGAGGGAAGCGCAATCAACCTGCCTATCTCATGCAGGTTTTGAGCAAACTTTCAGATATTTACGGTCTGCCTCAGGGGGAAGTAGCTCGTATCACCACAGAGAATTCTAAACAGGTCTTTGGGATTTGAGAACTACTAAAGCTGACACAAAACTGTAAACTCCTTTTTCTGTATGGCTGCCAAAAGAGAACACAGCAAGATCCTTCTGATCTACACCGGAGGAACCATCGGGATGGTCAAGGACTATCACACCGGGGCCCTGAAGGCATTCGACTTTGCCAAAGTGGTTGAGGGCATTCCTGAGCTGGGGCAGCTCGATTGCGCGATTGACAGCGTTTCATTCAGATCGCCCATCGACTCCTCCAACATGAATCCCCGCCACTGGGTTACCATAGCCGGACTGGTTGAGAAGCATTACTCGGATTACGACGGATTTGTAGTGTTGCACGGGAGCGATACGATGAGTTATACCTCATCGGCCCTGAGTTATATGCTGGAGAACCTGGAAAAGCCGGTTATTTTTACGGGCTCCCAATTGCCCATTGGGGATTTGCGTACGGATGCCAAGGAGAACCTGATCACCTCCATACAGATCGCTGCCCTGAAGGAAGAAGGCTTGCCGGTGGTAAGGGAAGTGGGGCTCTATTTTGAGAACAAGCTCTACCGGGCCAACCGCACCACCAAGATCAACGCGGAACATTTTGAGGCTTTTGCCTCCCTGAACTACCCCATCCTGGCAGAATCCGGGGTACACCTGAAAGTGCATAGGGAGAACCTCTGGCGAAACCGCATTAAGAAACCCCTGAAGGTACACAAGGAGCTCGATGACCGGGTGGCCATCCTCAAACTATTCCCGGGCTTCAACCGAGATCTGCTCAGAGGAGTGCTGAATATTTCCCATCTCCGTGCCCTGGTCCTCGAGACGTACGGGGCCGGAAATGCGCCGACCGAAGACTGGTTGCTGGACGACCTGAAAAAGGCCATAGACAGAGGGTTGTATATCGTCAACGTGACCCAGTGTTCAGGAGGCAGTGTGATCATGGGGCAGTATGAGACCAGCAGAGAGCTGGAGCGAATGTCTGTGATCAACGGTCGGGATATTACTACGGAGGCCGCCATTACCAAGCTGATGTACCTGCTGGGAAGTAACGTTTCCGGGAACTCGTTCGGGACCATATTCGAGACCTCCCTGAGGGGAGAAATGACCTAAATTTTAAGGGTGAAAATTTTAAAGATCCCGATTTTTTTTGTTTCTTGAGCGCCCGTTTCAAACGGAAAATAGAGAGGTGGCCGAGTGGTCGAAGGCGCACGCCTGGAAAGTGTGTATACACCAAAAGTGTATCGAGGGTTCGAATCCCTTCCTCTCTGCGAATACAGTTGCGAAACCAAAATTTTATCGAAGCTTGCTTCAGTAAAATTTTAGTTGAGCAAATGGATTTCTGTATCGCAGAAAGTCATGTAAATGTATTTTCAGCATAGCTTCATGGGAAGCGCGAGTTCAGACTAGTGAATCCTTTAGTGGAAGGGGCAAATGGATGTGTGCTCAGCGAAAATATCCATTGATGAATTCTCAGTATAGCTTTGCTGATGTGGTGAGCAAGAGCGGAAGGAGTAAATCCCTTCCTTTCAACTAAAGCCAATTTGGAGGAGCTTCTCCCTGACGACAAAAATTAGGATTTCTAAATTTTCCACTTATATTTGTCAAGTTGGCAAAATAGTAAGGATTTGAAGTCCTGAAGTGCAAATCTTTTAATTATTAATTGTTTATTTTTTATATCTTTAAAACCTATTAACTAACTAAATTCAAGTTAAACAAAATGAAAAGATTATTCTCGATCCTGGCTATGGCTGGGCTATTTGTCCTAAGCACAAATACGGTAAGCGCAAAAGCGAATGCAATGGTTCATAATCTCTCTGCGACTGTTGCTTCCGCGGCAATGACGATTCAGGAAACGCCAGCTGAAGAGATGGTGGAAGAAAAAGGATTCCAGCAAGTTTTGAAAGAGCAGTTCATCCAAGGGGGTGCGGGCTTTATGGGAATCGTACTTCTCTGTTTGATCCTGGGTCTCGCTGTAGCTATTGAAAGGATTATTTATCTGAATATGGCCAGCACCAACACTGATAAACTCAAGCAGCAGGTTGAAGACGCCTTGGCCTCCGGTGGGGTTGAAGCTGCCAAAGAAGTATGCCGAAACACTCGCGGTCCGGTTGCCTCTATTTACTACCAGGGTCTGGACAGGGCCGGAGAAGGAGTAGAGTCTGCGGAAAAAGCGGTAGTGGCTTACGGTGGGGTGCAGATGGGACAGTTGGAGAAGAACGTCTCCTGGTTGTCTCTCTTTATCGCTATTGCCCCCATGCTTGGATTCATGGGAACGGTAATCGGTATGATTCAGGCCTTCCAGAAAATTAGTGCGGTAGGTAACCTGAGTGCTTCCCTGATTGCAGGCGATATTCAGGTGGCTCTCTTAACAACGGTATTTGGTCTTATTACTGCGATCATCCTCCAGATTTTCTACAACTACATCATCGCCAAGATCGATGGTATAGTGAACGATATGGAAGATTCCTCGATCACCCTGATCGACATGCTGGTAGATCACAAGAAATAATAAGCGCCTAAAACCGAAAGAATATGAATAAGATAGTTAAAATAGTACTGGCCGTTCTGGGTCTGATCTCGGCGATACTGTGGTATCAGCTTCCGGGGCAGGATATGCCGGCCTCAGAGGCAGTCCAGAGTGGCGCTCTGACGGGGATGTTCACCATTACCTACATCCTGTTGGCTGTAGCCGTGGTAGCGAGCTTGCTCTTTACCCTGATCAACTTGATCGCTCATCCTCAAAAACTGAAGAAAACCCTCATCACCATCGGAGTATTTCTGGTTCTCCTGGGCTTTTCCTGGGCGATATCCACAGGTTCCGATGTGAACCTAGATGAGATGGCAAGGAGGGGAATCCCCACTACAGAAGATACCGTTAAGAAGATCGGCACAGGTCTGAACCTTTTCTTTGTGCTGGTGATCGTGGCGGTAGGTTCTATGCTCTGGGGAGGTATAAAAAAGATGACAAGTAAATAATTAAGATTGCGTTATGGCTAGAAGAGGAGGACCACCCGAAGTAAATGCCGGATCCATGGCAGACATTGCCTTCCTGCTGCTCATCTTTTTCCTGGTTACCACAACCATTGAAACAGATGCGGGACTGGACAGAATGCTGCCCCCTATGGAACCGCCAGATGAGAATGTGGTGATCAAGCAGAAGAACATCTTTACGGTGAACATCAATAAAAGTGGCCAACTACTGGTAGAAGAGGAGTTGACCAACCTGAAAGATCTTCGCAAGAAAGCGATTGCCTTCCTCGATAACGGGGGAGACGGTACCTGCAACTATTGCAAGGGCCGGAAAGATGAGTCTTCTTCGGACAACCCGACCAAGGCGATCATTTCCCTGAAGAACGACCGGGAGACCAAGTACGGTACTTATATCACCGTACAGAATGAATTGGTGGGTGCCTATAACGAATTGAGGAACCGGGAAGCCCAGAGGCTTTACGGAAGGGATTTTACAGATATGGAGGCAGAATACCTCAACCCTGAAACGCCTTCCAGTATCCGCGATGACTTGAAAGACAAGGTGCAAAGGATACAGAACCTGTTTCCACAGAAGCTCTCCGAAGCGGAAACCTCAACATCAAATTAACCTTTAGGAACAATCGATTATGGCTAAATTCACAAAGAAAAAAGATGGAGATCTACCAGCTGTATCCACAGCATCCCTGCCGGATATTGTCTTTATGCTCCTGTTCTTTTTCATGACGGTTACCACCATGAAAGACAGTTCCCTTATGGTGGAAAATACCTTGCCCAATGCGAGTGAGGTGAAAAAGCTGGAAAAGAAGGACAGGGTCTTGTACATCTATGTAGGGAAACCGACGAGGGATTACCAGAAGGTGTTCGGGACCGAACCCAAGATACAGCTAAATGACAAATTCGCTAACGTTTCTGATGTAGGGGATTTCATCCTTGAAGAACGGGCTAAGAAGCCACAGGAATTGCAGAATGTACTTACCACGGCTCTGAAAGTGGATAAGAACGCCAATATGGGACTGATCTCAGATATCAAACAGGAATTGCGTAAGGTGAATGCTCTCAAGGTGAACTATACCACCTATGAAGGGGACGCTTTCAGGAATATCCAGTAAATCCTTTAAATAACATGCTAAAAAACGCTCCGATTTCAGGGGCGTTTTTTTATTTCCATTAACCCAAAAATCCTACCTTTAGGATCATGAGGTTCCTATTAGTAATCTTCTTGTCAATCTTTTTTCTATCCTTCTCTTCAGCCCAGGATTCACTGAAGCCGCCAGATCTGAACTATCTGGAGGATCAGTTCTACGTAGGCCTTACCTATAATTTCATAGTGAACAAACCCGAGACGGTGAACCAGCAAAATCTTTCCTATGGCCTGCAACTCGGTTTTATCAAAGACCTCCCCCTGAACGAGGAACGAAATATTGGCCTGGGCCTGGGCCTGGGTTATGCCGTAAATTCCTATTATTCCAACCTGCAGGTTGTAGAATTGCCAGAAGGTTTCCGTTATCAACTGTTGAGTAGCGATCTCGGGGTAAAACGCAATAAGGTAGAGACCCATCTGGTTGAAGTGCCCTTCGAAATTAGATTTCGGAATTCCACCCCTTCTGAATATCGATTCTGGCGTTTGTATTTCGGTGCCAAGCTGGGCTACGTACTGGGGGGAAGAGCTAAGACCGTGGCCGTCGATTTTAAGGATTCCTTTTATGTGACGGATATTCAGAAGTTCAGATATGGGGTCATGGCCAATTTCGGGTACAACACCTTCAACATTCATGTCTACTATGCCCTGAACAACCTCTTCAAGGATGGGCTTACGCTTGATACGGGGCAGGACCTCACCTTTAAACCCCTCCGGATCGGCCTTATATTTTACATCCTCTAATTGTCGCTGTCTCTTAGAGCCAGAATTTCAGGGTGAGCAGTTGGGAGACCAGGCCCACCAGAAATCCAATGAGCAATTCCGAACGGGAATGCGCCTTGAGGTATAACCTGGAGGACGCGACAAGGCCCGAGGCAAAGAACATAAAGCTGATGGCCAGTACGATGTTGCGTTCAAAATGGTAACTCAGGGCGATGAGGAACATGAGGATACTGCCCATCCCCATCATATGCAGACTGGTCTTAAAAGGGAGGTATAGCAATAAAAGGCAGGTGCTGCTGGCAGCGATCAGGCCCAAAAAGAAAAAGTACAATTCTATATTGTAATTGTCTGGGATGACCTTCAGCAGGATCAGGAACAGCAGGATAAGGCTGATCATCAGCGGATACTTGCGTTCCTCCGGTTTATTAAGGAATACAGATCCCACGATCCCGAGGTTTTTCAGAATAAAGAAACTCAGGATGGGGATGATGATGGTCAAAATAAAGACCGGCAGGATGTTTCCGCTCCTCATCTCCAGGGTGGTGTATTTGGGAGTGATCAGAAAATATGACACCGTACCCGCCAAAGGCACGAAGATGGGGTGAAAGATATAGGATACCAGCTGTGAGAGAAATCGCATCAGATCTCTTTTCTTAATCGGGCCACGGGTATTCCCAGTTGTTCTCTGTACTTGGCCACGGTCCGCCTGGCTATGGGATAACCCTTTTCCTTCAGAATGGTGGCTAGTTTGTCATCGGTAAGAGGTTTCCTTTTGGGTTCATCCTTCACAACAGTCTCGAGGATCTTCTTGATCTCCCTGGTGGATACATCTTCACCCTGTTCATTCTTCATGGCTTCCGAAAAATACTCCTTGATCAGCTTGGTCCCGTAAGGGGTGTCTACGTACTTGCTATTAGCCACTCTTGAGACTGTGGATACATCCATATCAATAGCATCGGCAATGTCCTTCAGGATCATAGGCCTGAGTTTCCGTTCGTCCCCTGTCAGGAAATATTCCTTCTGGTATTCCATGATGGCGTTCATGGTGATGTAGAGGGTCTGTTGTCGCTGCCTGATAGCATCGATAAACCACTTGGCAGCATCGAGTTTTTGCTTGATAAAGAGCACGGCGTCCTTCTGAGACTTCGAACGCTCTTTGGCACTCTTATATCCCGCCAGCATATTGCTGTATTCCTTGGATACGTGAAGTTCGGGAGCATTGCGGCTGTTGAGGCTCAGCTCCAGTTCCCCATCGAGGATCCGGATGGAGAAGTCGGGTACAATATGTTCTATGATCCTGTTGCTGCCCGAGTAGGAGCCCCCGGGTTTGGGGTTGAGCTTTTCGATCTCCGTGATGGCCTCCTTCAGTTCCTCTTCCGTAATGTTGTGTTTTTGAAGGAGCTTTTTGTAGTGCTTTTTGGTGAAATGGTCAAAGGATTTCTCCAGGATGAGGATGGCCAGTTCTATAGCCGGACTAGGGTCTTTCCTTCTGAGCTGGATGAGCAGGCATTCATCCAGGGACCGGGCTGCCACTCCCGGGGGATCGAGTTCCTGCACGATCTCCAGTACTTTCTCAATGGTCTTCTGGTCTGTATAGATGTTCTGGGTAAAGGCGAGGTCGTCCATGATGTCGCTGACAGGTCGCCTGATATATCCGCTCTCATCCACACTTCCTACCAGGAACTCCGCTATGGCCCATTCCTCATCGTTTAGGTAAAAGGTATTCAGCTGGTTGATGAGGTACTGGTTAAAGGAAATACCGGCGGCATAGGGTATGGTCTTTTCTTCATCATCAGCGCTGTAATTACTGGTGCGTGTCCTGTAATCGGGGATCTCGTCATCGCTGAGATAGTCATCAATATTGATGTCCTCCGTATTGATGGTCTCATTGTCGTTGTCCCCTTCGTAGGCCTCTTCAAACTCGTCCTCAAAGGAATTCGTTTCCTCCTTGCCTGATTCCAGGGCGGGATTTTCTTCCAGTTCCTGTTTCAACCGCTGTTCAAAAGCCTGGGTAGGCAATTGAATGAGTTTCATCAGCTGGATCTGCTGAGGAGAAAGCTTTTGAGAAAGTTTAAATTGTAAGTGTTGCTTCAGCATGGGGCATTACATTCTCGTTATATAAAAATAACGAATTTACCGTTAGAACTCCGCATTCTGCGGTGTTCTGGGAAACGGAATAACGTCCCGAATGTTGCCCATTCCGGTGGCAAATTGCACCAGCCTTTCGAATCCGAGGCCAAAACCGCTGTGGACGGCTGTACCGTATTTTCGCAGGTCGAGATACCACCAGAGTTCCTTCTCGTCTATCCCGAGATCTTTGATCTTCTGCTGCAGTACATCCAGCCTTTCTTCCCTCTGGGATCCTCCGACGATCTCTCCTATGCCCGGGAAAAGGATGTCCATGGCCCTGACCGTCTTGCCGTCCTCGTTGAGGCGCATGTAGAAGGCCTTGATCTTTGCAGGATAATCGTACAGGATCACCGGGCAGTTGAAGTGTTTTTCCACCAGGTACCGCTCGTGTTCGCTCTGCAGGTCCGCACCCCATTCTTCGATCGGGTACTGGAACTTCTTTTTCTTGTTGGGTTTGCTATTCCTCAGGATATCGATGGCCTCTGTGTAGGCTACCCTGACGAACTGGTTGTCAATCACGAACTTTAATTTCTTCATCAGGCTGAGTTCACTCCGCTCGGCCTGAGGCTTAGTCTTCTCCTCGTCGAGGAGCCTTTTTTCCAGGAATTCGAGGTCTTCCTTACAGTGTTTTACCACGTAGCGCAACACCTCCTTGATAAAGTCCTCCGCCAGGTCCATATTGTCATGCAGGTCGTAGAAAGCCATCTCCGGTTCTATCATCCAGAATTCAGCAAGGTGCCTGGAGGTATTCGAATTTTCAGCCCTGAAGGTGGGCCCAAAAGTGTATACCTTCCCCAGGCCCATGGCATAGGCTTCGGCTTCTAATTGTCCGGATACCGTGAGATTGGTCTCTTTTCCAAAGAAATCCTCCCGGTAGTTTACCTTTCCATCCTCTGTGAGTGGCGGGTTCTTGGGGTCCAGGGTGGTTACCCGGAACATCTCCCCGGCTCCCTCTGCATCGGAACCCGTGATGATGGGGGCGTGCATATAATAGAACCCGTTTTTTTGAAAGTAATCGTGTATAGCGAAAGCCAGGGCTGAGCGGACCCGCATCACTGCGGCAAACGTATTGGTACGCACCCTGAGATGCGCTTGTTCCCTGAGGAACTCCATGGAGTGTTTCTTGGGTTGGATAGGGTAGGTCTCTGGATCTGCCGAACCATGAACAGTGAGTTCGGTGACCTGTATCTCCACAGCCTGTCCTCTTCCCTGACTCTCAACCAGGTTCCCCCTGACCCCAATGGCCGCCCCGGTGGCGATCTGCTTCAAGAGGGCATCGTCAAATTTCTCAAAGTCGACCACACACTGAATATTCTGCAGGGTCGACCCGTCATTGAGGGCGATGAACCGATTGCTCCTGAAGGTTTTAACCCATCCGTTCACCTTTACTTCCTGACTCCTGGGGGATTCCTGCAACAGTGTCTTGATCTGTGTCCTGACCATGTATTTCTTTATTCTGATTAACCCCGCAAAGATAGTCCATTGGAGAGAACTTTAAGGGAAGGAAAACTCATAAATCGACTCCCAGTCCTCAGTTTTCCGGGCTGTCTGCTTCCGGCAATTCATCCAGGGGAAGGATGTCTATCTGAGGTTCTTTCAGGACGGCCTTGTTCGCAATGCTTCTCTCGAGTGACAAGAGGAGGGAAGGCAGGAGGATAAGGTTGGCCAGCATGGCAAAAAGCAGGGTTGCCGAGACCAGTGCCCCCAGGGCGACAGTCCCTCCAAAACTGGACAGGACAAAGACAGAGAATCCGAAGAACAAGACGATGGAGGTATAGAACATACTCACCCCGGTTTCCCTCAGGGCTGCATAGACCGACTTTTGGATCCGCCAGCGGTTGGCAGTGAGTTCCTGCCTGTATTTCGCCAGGAAGTGGATGGTGTCATCTACCGATATACCGAAGGCAATGCTGAAGACCAGAATCGTAGAGGGTTTGATCGGGACTCCCACAAATCCCATGACCCCGGCTGTGACGACCAGGGGAAGAAGGTTAGGGATCAAGGAGATGATGATCATCCTGAAAGAACGGAACAGGTACGCCATAAAGAGGGCGATAAGGCCGATGGCCAGGGTCAGGGACAGGATCAGGTTTTTCACCAGATACTTGGTGCCTTTTAAAAAGAGCAGCGCCTTACCCGTCATGGAAGTAGTGTACCGGTCTTCGGGAAATGTTTTCTGCAGGTTCTCTTTCAACCTCATCTCGATCTCCTCCATCCTCTCGGTCTTCACATCCCTGATGAAGGTCGTGATACGGGCCACCTGCCCGGTGCTGTCCACGAAATTTTTAAGCAGGTCACTCTCTCCCTTCGACTTCCTTGCGACGTCCATGATAAAGGTGTTTTCCTGGGAGGTGGGTAGCTGGTAATAACGAGGGATGCCGTTGTAAAAGGCCTGCTTGGAATACTTGACCAGGTCGACTACCGAGGTGGGTCTGGACAATTCCGGAAATTCCCGGATCACCTGGCTCAATTCCTCCATACGGCGGAGGTTGGCCGACCTCAGCACGCCGTTCTTCCTCTCGGTGTCTACGACGATCTCCACGGGCATGATCCCGTCAAACTCCTCCTCGAAAAAACGGATATCCTTGAAGAACTGGGCGTTCTTGGGCATGTCCTCAATAGGGCTTCCCGAGATCCGGATCTGGTAGATTCCGATGATGCTGACGACCAGTAGGATCACGGAGGTTGCATACACACTGATCCGCTTTTCCCGTACGATGCGCTCCATCCAGTTGACAAAAGCATCTATCCACCTTTTGTTCAGGTGTTTCAGGTGCTTCGTTTTAGGCAGGGCCATAAAGCTGTATATGATAGGGATGATCAGGAGGGAGAGGATGAAGATAAAGATGATGTTGATGGAAGCCACGATCCCGAACTCCGTGAGCAATTTACTGTCTGTGATGATAAAGGTGGCAAAACCGGAAGCCGTGGTCATGTTGGTCATCAGGGTGGCGTTTCCGATCTTGGAGATCACCCTTTGGAGGGACAGGGCCTGGTTGCCGTGTTTCTTGACTTCCTGCTGGTATTTGTTGATCAGGAATATACAGTTGGGGATCCCGATCACGATGATCAGGGGAGGGATCAGGGCGGTGAGGACGGTAATCTCATACCTGAGTAACCCCAGGATACCAAAGGCCCACATCACCCCGATGATCACCACACACATGGATATGAAAGTGGCGCGGAAACTCCTGAAAAAGAAAAAGAAGATCAGGGAGGTGACAACCAGGGCTGCTGTGATGAACATCCCGATCTCATCGATGATGTTCTGGGAATTCATGGTTCTGATGTACGGCATTCCCGAGACGCGGACATCCAGCCCGGATTCCAATTCGAAATTGTGGATTAGGGTCCTGAAGTCATTGAGGATGAAGTCTTTCCTCACCGAAGTGTTGACGATATCCTTATCCATATACACGATGGTCCTGACCGTCTCACTCTCCTTGTTGAACAGGAGCTGATCATAAAAAGGCAGGTCGTTGAACAGGTGGGTTTTAAGGCTATCCAGTGCCTCCTGGGTCTCGGGAGGGGAATCCATAAAGGGCTTGAGAACAAATTCCTGCAGCTCATTGTCCTTTACCAGTTCCTGCAGGTTATCCGTTGAGACCACGAATTCCACCTCCGGAAAGGCGGCGAGTTGTTTGTTCAGGATATTCCAGCTGTTGAATATTTCAAGGGTAAACAGGGTCGAATCCCGGACGCCGATCACGACGGCATTCCCCTCCTCCCCGAATCGGTCGAGGAATTCCTCGTACTCCAGATTTGTGGGGTGATCATCCGGCAAAAGGTTGGCTTCTGTATTGGAAAAGCGCATATTTTGCCACTGGAAACCAAAGAACACCGTAATGGCAGCAATGATGATCAGAATCAGGATACGGTTCCTCAGAATGATCCTGGCGGTCCTTGTCCAAAAGTTTTGTGAGAGCTTAGCTACCATGAGATTCTTTAAAATACCCCATTCCAAATACTCCTTTAGGGTATGGGAGCAGGGGGCTTATCTAAAGCGGGTCAAAGGTAGAAAATGCAGTGCAGTGTTCCTAGTCTATGCCTTGTGAATCCATTATCTTTATGAGATTCCTGTCGGGGGCTAAAAAGGAAAAGGGTGTCTGAGCACAAGAAATTTTGGAAATTCGAACGCAGGGTCTACCGGGTGCTGATCGTAGTGTGTACCCTTGCCCTGATAGTCGCTGTACTGGCCTGGTATCTTCTGGGGGAAGCAGGGAATGTCTGAAGAAAGGGTTTCTCAGATCAGACCTTCATGATCTCCGCCTCCTTCACTTCCAGGATCTTGTCTATCCTTTTGACGTAGGTGTCCGTAAGTTCCTGAATGTCGATTTCGGCATTACTTTCCAGGTCCTCTGAAATGTCCAGGTTTTTGATCTCTTTGTTCGCTTCCTGCCTTGCACTGCGTACGCCTACTTTGGCATCCTCGGCCTCTGCCTTAGCCTGTTTTACCAGCTGTAACCTTCGCTCTTCTGTGAGGGGTGGGACATTGATAATGACGAAATCGCCGTTATTCATGGGGTTGAATCCCAGGTTGGCATTCATGATCGCTGTCTCAATGACCTGCAACATGCTTTTCTCCCAGGGCTGTACCGAGATAGTCCTGGCGTCCGGGGTGTTGATGTTGGAGACCTGAGAGAGCGGCGTCATGGAACCGTAGTACTCGACCATAACGGAAGAAAGCATAGCCGGACTCGCCTTTCCAGCCCTGATCTTGACCAGTTCTTTCTCGAGATGCGCAATGGCCGCATCCATACTTTCCTTGGCGGAATCAATGACAAAAGTAACCTCTTCGTTCATGGATTGAATTTAAAACAAAGTAACACAAATTTTTGAAAAACTAAAGGTTTACGACCGTTCCGATATTCTGTCCGGAAACGATCTTGAGCAGGTTGCATTTCTTGTTCATATCAAAAACGACAATGGGCAGTTCATTTTCCTGGCTCAGCGTAAAGGCTGTAGTATCCATGACCTTCAGTCCTTTTCGGAGGACCTCGTTAAAGGAGATGGTGTCGAATTTGGTGGCGTTCTTGTCCTTTTCCGGATCGCTCGTGTATATCCCGTCTACGCGTGTACCTTTGAGGATCACATCTGCCTCGATCTCAATGGCTCTCAATACAGCTGCGGAATCCGTTGTGAAATAGGGATTCCCTGTACCACCACCGAAGATGACCACCCGACCTTTTTCGAGGTGTCTCATGGCTCTCCTCCTTATAAAAGGCTCCGCTACCTCGTTGATCTTAATAGCCGACTGCAACCGGGTTTGTACCCCTTTGTCCTCCAGGGCGCTCTGCAGGGCAAGTCCGTTGATAACGGTGGCAAGCATCCCCATATGATCTCCCTGCACCCGGTCCATTCCGCTGCTGGCCCCGGAGAGACCGCGGAAGATGTTGCCTCCTCCGATCACTATGGCCACTTCGATCCCTTTGTCAACGACCGCCTTGATCTCATCGGCATAGGCTGCCAGTCTTCCCGGGTCTATCCCGTATTGCTTTTCACCCATTAGGGCCTCACCGCTGAGTTTAAGGAGGATTCGTTTATAGGCCATCTTGCGTATTTGATTTGCAGACAAAAATAATCAAAATTATTGAGGACAATTCTCTATCTTACCCCTTAAACCCGAAGTAATTTTGTGGAATCTTTCCACGATTCAATAGAGAATAGGTTAGGTATTCCGCCGTAAAAACATTCCGGATGTACAAAAAGATCATTCCGTTCCTCTCCCTGGCCCTCCTCCTGGGATGCAAGTCGGTCAGCACTGTTGCCACCACTTCCAAAGACCCGGTCCGGGTTAGCATTGACCTTTTACAGGTGGAAGATGATAAGGTAAAAGTGCGGGTAGATCCCGGTCCGTTCACTCAAGATGAGGTCTATTTCTTTCTCCCCAAGATAGTGCCCGGCACCTACAGCGAGAACGATTTTGGCCAGTTCGTTCAGGAGTTGGTGGCCCTGGACTACCGGGGGAATCCCCTCGAAGTAGTACAAGAGGACCGCAATACCTGGCGTATCCCGAATGCCGGCAACCTCGACCTGCTGGAGTATTTCGTCAACGATACCTTTGATACGGAAACGGAGTATGAGGATCCTGTATTTTCACCTGCAGGCACAAATATCCTGGACGGGCAGAACTTCCTTCTCAATTTACACGGCTTTGTAGGCTATTTTCAAGGGTATGAGGAAGTACCCTATGAATTGGGGATCACTTCCCCTGCATCCCTGGAACCGGCTACCTCATTACCACGGATGGCGGTCGATCGGGAAACAAAGGGCAATGACCGTTTTCTGGCCAGAAGGTATTTTGAAGTGATAGACAACCCCATCATGTATGCCAAACCCAACTCGGTGACCTTTAGCCTGGCGGATATCGAGGTAACCCTGAGTGTCTATTCCCCTAATGCCACGTATTCGGCGAAGGATCTGCAGCCAAAGATGGAAGCCATGATGAAGGCGCAAAAGGAATTCCTGGGAACACTCAGCGGTACGCAGACCTATACCATACTCCTGTATCTATCCGAGTTTAATAACCCCGATGCCACCGGCTATGGCGCACTGGAGCACCACACTTCAACAGTAGTGGTGCTGCCTGAGATGTTGCCAAGGCCTGCCATGGAAGAAGCCATGGTGGATGTGGTCTCCCATGAATTTTTCCATACCCTCACCCCTCTGTCCGTCCATTCCAAGGAGATACAGTATTTTGATTTCAACAAACCGAAAATGTCCATGCATCTATGGATGTACGAGGGAACGACCGAATATTTTGCCAATCTGTTCCAGGTGCAGCAAGGCCTGATCACGGAGTCGGAATTCTTTGACAGGATGGCCAAAAAGATCTCCAATTCCAAGGCCTATGACGATACGATGTCCTTCACGGAGATGAGTAAGAATGTCCTGAGTTCTCCATACAAAGAGAACTATTTAAACGTCTATGAAAAGGGCGCCCTGATCAATATGTGCCTGGACATCCTGCTTCGGGAGAAAAGCAAAGGGGAGAAGGGAGTACTTTGGCTTATGGGGGAACTCGCTGCCAAATACAATGAAAATACGCCCTTTGAAGACGCCGAGTTGATCGGGGAGATCACGGCCATGACCTATCCCGAGGTCGGTGAATTCTTCAGCAAGCACGTTCAGGGCCGTGAGCCCATTCCTTACGATGACTACCTGAAAAAAACGGGTCTTAAGATAGAGACCTCGGAGGCCCAGGCTTCCTATTTCTTTATGGGTCAAATTCCTTATATAGATGCAGATCCGTCAGACCTGGATACGATTTTCGTCCAAAAAGGGATGGAACTGAACTCATTTTTCAGGGATCTTGGGGCCTTGGGAGGGGACGTGATCCTAAAGATCAACAATACTCCCATCACCATAGACAGTATGAGGGCTATCATAGGGGAGAGCTTTACCTGGGATGCCGATAAGGATATACGGATGACCGTACTTCGTGATGGGAACACGCTCGAACTGAACGGCAAGGCCGGAATACCTACCTACACCGAACGCAGGATCACGGAAATTGAAGGCGTTGGGCAGGAAGCACTTTCCCTCAGGATGTCCTGGCTGCACCCATAAAAAAACCGCCCTTATTGGAGGGCGGTCTTTATTCTATTTCCTGGATCATTATCCCAGGGCAACCCTTTCAAATCCGGTTACTTCGAGATCCTTATCCACAGACTTTACGTAATTGGCTACGCTCACTTTACTGTCCTTGATAAAATCCTGATTCACCAGGGTATTGTCTTTAAAGAATCGCTGGAGTTTTCCCTGGGCGATCTTGTCGAGCATGGCCTCAGGTTTTCCTTCCTGCCTCAGCTGATCTTTCGCTATCTCGATCTCCTTGTCGATGGTCTCCTGATCAACTCCCGAAGCATCCAGGGCTACGGGATTCATGGCTGCGGCCTGCATGGCTACATCTTTAGCAGCTTCTTCAGCTCCGTTGACCGCTGCGGAAAGTCCCACAAGCGTGGCGATCTTGTTTCCGGCGTGGATGTAAGACCCGACAAAGGGAGCAGACAGTTTCCTGAATCCACCGATCTCGATCTTTTCTCCGATCACCCCGGTCTGTTCGGTAAGTTTTTCCTGCACGGTGATCCCGTTGTAGTTCGCCTGCAACAATGAATCCAGGTCATTGTATCCCAAGGCGAGTTCCGCAAAATCATTAGCCAGGGCTACGAAGGATTCGTTCTTGGCTACGAAATCTGTTTCACAGTTCAGGGAGATGATCACTCCTTCAGTCCTGTCCTCGTTGACCTTGGCAATAGCAGCTCCTTCGGAAGATTCCCGGTCTGCTCTTTTCGCGGCAACCTTCTGACCCTTTTTACGGAGGATCTCTATCGCCTTGTCGAAATCACCTTCGGCCTCAACCAGCGCATTCTTGCAATCCATCATCCCGGCTCCGGTGGTCTTTCTCAGTGTGTTTACGTCAGCAGCGGTAATTTTTACCATCATGTCGTTTTTTATTTATGGATGCCTCAGGCAATCCTTATTATTGAATGTATTTAAGTTATTCTACGCCGGCTTTGGCATTGTCCTGCCATTCCTTCAATTCTTCCCATTTGCCTTCAGCAGCCATTTTGGCTTGTTTTGGCCATGATGCGGGATTCTTGGATGCATAACGCGAACCGGCTTCCGAGAGGATGGTTTTGAGATCGTCCTCTGTCTTATCCGCGAGATCAGCAAAGGTCCTGATTCCTGCCTTTTTGAAGACTTCGGAGATCTTAGGGCCGATCCCTTCCACCTTTGTCAGATCATCTGCGACGGGTTTCTTGGTTTTCTTGGGAGCTTCTTTCTGAACTTCTTCCTCGATCTCTTCGGCAATGTCCTCTACTTCTGGAGCGGCTGTGGCCTTCGGAGTCTCCTCCTCGTCCTCTTCCACTTCTACTACGACTTTTTTCCTGGCTTTGGGAGCTTTTACTTCTTTTCCTTCTTCATCGGCCTGCTTCTCTGATTTGCGCTCTGCCAATCCTTCTGCCACAGCGTTGGTCACGTGCGTCATGATGATCTCTATGGACTTGGATGCATCATCGTTGGAGGGGATGACAAAGTCGATAGGTCTTGGATCCGAGTTGGTATCCACCATGGCGAAGATGGGGATGTTCAGCTTTTGAGCCTCTTTTACGGCGATGTGCTCGCGCATGGTGTCAACGATAAAGAGGGCACCTGGCAGACGGGTCATCTCTGAGATAGAACCCAGGTTCTTTTCCAGTTTGGCTCGCAAACGGTCTACCTGCAGTCTTTCTTTCTTGGAAAGCGTATTGAAGGTACCGTCCTTTTTCATACGGTCGATAGACGCCATTTTCTTGACTGCCTTCCTGATGGTCACAAAGTTGGTCAGCATCCCGCCGGGCCACCTTTCGGTAATATAAGGCATGTTCACGTTGGCCACTTTTTCAGCCACAATGTCCTTCGCCTGCTTTTTGGTCGCTACAAAGAGGACCTTCCTCCCGGAAGAAGCGATCTTTTTGAGGGCCTCACAGGCATCCTCCAGCTTAGCTGCAGTCTTGTAAAGGTTGATGACGTGGATCCCGTTGCGCTCCATATAAATGTATGGGGCCATATTGGGATTCCATTTTCTGGTAAGGTGACCAAAGTGTACACCTGCCTCGAGGAGGTCTTTTACTTCTACTTTTTTTGCCATTTTTCTTAGTTTACGTTCTTTTGAATTAGCAATGCCAGAGTGGTATTCCCGTTGGGAAAGCCTCTGCCATTTAGATGCTAAACTAAATGAGTCCGGATCAGTGGATTCCCGCAGGAATTCCTGAGTACATCCGGAATTTTAATTGTCCCATGACAAGGGACTTTCAATGAACTTGAGTTATTACTGGGTTTGGGCTTTATCAGCCCGATTATAAAATTCTTATCGCTTGGAGAACTGGAATTTCTTCCTGGCCTTTTTCTGACCGTATTTCTTTCTCTCCACCATCCTTGGGTCCCTGGTAAGGAGTCCTTCGGGTTTCAGCGTTTGCCTGTTCTCTTCATCGATCTCACAAAGTGCTCTGGAAAGGGCAAGTCTGATAGCCTCTGCCTGTCCGGTGATTCCTCCACCGTATACATTTACCTTAACGTCGAAGGCGTCATCGTTACCGGTCAGGGAGAAAGGCTGCTTTACCTTGTACTGAAGGGTAGCCGTGGGGAAATATTCGGCCAGGTCCCTGTTGTTTACGGAAATAGACCCTTTTCCTTTAGAGAGGTATACACGGGCTACTGCTGTCTTCCTTCTGCCTATTTTATGTACTACATCCATTACTTGAGATCGTTGAGGTTTATAGTGGTGGGTTTTTGTGCTTCATGCTGATGTTCGGCTCCGGCGTACACCTTGAGGTTCCTGAAAAGGTCTGCCCCCAGCTTATTCTTTGGCAGCATTCCCTTTACAGCTTTTTCCACAACGGCCGCGGGATTTTTTGCTTTCAGCTCATTGGCGGTAAGGGAACGCTGTCCCCCTGGGTAACCTGTATGCCTGATGTAGGTTTTCTGATCCCATTTGTTGCCCGTCAACTGAACCTTTTCGGCGTTGATCACGATCACATTGTCCCCGCAATCCACGTGAGGGGTGAAGTTGGGTTTATTCTTACCTCTCAGGATGGTAGCCACTTTTGAGGCCAGTCTTCCGAGGGTCTGCCCTTCAGCATCTACCAGCAACCATTGCTTTTTTACGGTAGCTTTATTGGCCGAAACAGTCTTGTAGCTCAATGTATCCACTACGTTATATTTTATTGTTAAACAATTATTCCCGAATAACGGGCTGCAAATGTACAATTATTAAGTTGAATTACAAATGGTTGTTTTCCTCTTTTTTATTTTTTTTAATGGATTTTTGCGCCCCTGTCCCGGCAGGTGTTTGGTATTTTGAAGGCAACAGGACTTTGCCGTATCTGAGGAAGTATACTTTTCAACGCCTTCCTTCGTTATAAAAGGTAACCGAAAATCATATGATCATGAAAAAGAAGGTGATGCTTTATGTCCTTATGGGAATGATGGTGATCTCCTGTTCTACCGATAAGATGGCAGATGCCACATCAGGAGGTATTATTGGCACCTGGGAACTCACGGCTCTCGAAATCAATGACGGCTCGGCAAGCTCGGAAGAAGCATTTGCACAGGACATCCTGGATATCCTCTCAGCTTCTGACTGTCATCTCCTTACCCTGACGTTCAACGAAGACCTCACCCTGGTTACCCAGGATGCCACCAACTATCTTGAGATAGGTGTGAACGGTTCAGGAATCGGACTGGAAGTACCCTGCCCTTCCCAACGCGATACCTTTACCACCCCTTATATCTATGCCGAAGGTACGCTCACTTTTACGGACGAGAATCAGCAATCCGTAACGGTGGATGTTGTAATCAGCGGGAATACGATGGTGATCTCAGCCCAGGATTTGGATGTGGAAAACTTCAATGCCGGGGGGAATCTCGTGTTTTCGAGGAGGTAGATCCGGTGAGTATTATTTAACCCACCCTGATTCAAAGTCTTTAGCCAGGGGCCTCAGTGAGCCTCAAGCCAGTTGGATCCCACACCGATCTCTACATCGAGGGGCACTTTCAGGGCATAGGCAGACTCCATGGATTTCTTTATCAGAGTGCTTACCTTCTCGAGCTCCGGCTTGTGCACATCAAAGACCAGTTCGTCGTGTACCTGCAGCAACATTTTGGTCTTGAAATTCCCTTCCTCCAGTTTTCGGTGGATATCGATCATGGCTATCTTGATGATATCGGCGGCACTTCCCTGGATAGGTGCATTTATGGCGTTCCTCTCGGCAGCCCCCCTTACCACGGCATTGCTGCCGTTGATATCCTTCAGGTACCGACGCCTTCCCAGCACAGTCTGCACATATCCGTACTCCCGGGCAAAATCAACCTGGTCTGCCATGTATTTCCTCAGTTTCGGGTAGGTCTTGTAATAAGTGTCTATGAGTTCCTTGGCCTCCGTTCTGCTCAGGTCTGTCTGGTTGCTCAACCCAAAGGCTGAGACCCCGTAGATGATCCCGAAATTAACGGTTTTGGCATTCGCCCTCTGTTCCCTTGACACCTCCCCCAGGGGTACGTTGAAGACCTTAGAAGCCGTGGAGGCATGGATATCCTCTCCGTTCTTAAAGGCTTCGATCATGGTGTCCTCATCGCTCAGGGCTGCAATGATCCTCAATTCGATCTGGGAATAGTCGGCCGCGAGCAATACATGGTCCTTGTCCCTGGGAATAAACGCCTTGCGGACCTGCCTTCCCCTCTCGGTCCTGATGGGAATGTTCTGCAAGTTGGGGTTGTTACTGCTGAGACGACC
>NZ_JBFGBM010000009.1:0-27162 GCF_041567615.1 Muriicola sp. | reverse complement strand
CACTGAATTTCATCGAACATATCGTCGAGGAAGACCTGGCTAATGGGTTCCCAAAATCGGCCCTGAGGTTTCGTTTTCCACCGGAACCTAACGGCTATCTGCACATTGGCCACGCGAGTTCCATTTGCCTGAATTTCGGGCTTGGCATGCGGTATTCGGCCCCGGTCAACCTCAGGTTCGATGACACCAACCCCGTTAAGGAGGAAAAGGAGTATGTAGACGCCATTAAACGGGACGTGTCATGGCTCGGATTTACCTGGGAGAGTGAATGTTATGCCTCGGATTACTTTCAGCAACTCTACGAATGGGCCATTGAACTGATCCGGGACGGGAAGGCCTATGTAGACAGTCAGACTTCTGAGGAAATGGCGGCTCAAAAAGGAACGCCCACGGAGCCCGGGACGGACAGCCCCTACCGCAACCGGAGCGTGGAAGAGAACCTCGCCTTGTTCCGGGACATGAAAGAAGGAAAATACCCGGAAGGATCCCATGTCCTGAGGGCCAAGATCGATATGGTCGCTTCCAATATGCTGATGCGGGACCCTATCATGTACCGCATCCTGCACAAGGCCCATCACCGCACAAATACCGATTGGTGTATTTATCCGATGTACGACTGGACACATGGGGAAAGTGATTATATCGAACAGGTTTCCCACTCCTTGTGTACCCTGGAATTTGCGCCTCACAGGGAATTGTATGACTGGTTCCTCGACCAGGTGATCGACCCTGAAAAAGTGAGGCCCAAACAAAGGGAATTCGCCCGCCGAAACCTGAGTCATACCGTGGTGAGCAAGCGAAAGCTGCTTCAATTGGTAGAACAAAAAGTGGTCAATGGATGGGACGATCCAAGGATGCCCACCATATCGGGGATGAGGCGAAGAGGTTACACCCCGGAGGCTATTCGGAATTTTGCAGACACTATTGGGATCGCAAAGAGGGAAAACCTGGTAGATGTTTCCCTCCTGGAATTCCACGTACGGGAGGACCTCAACAAGAAGGCTCCCCGTGTTATGGCGGTTCTAGACCCGGTAAAAGTGGTAATCACCAACTATCCGGAAGAAAATACCGAATGGTTGAAAGCTGAGAACAACCCGGAAGATGAGTCAGCGGGATTCAGGGAGGTGCCATTTTCCAGGGAGATTTATATCGAAAGAGAAGATTTCAAAGAAGAGGCCAACCGGAAATTCTTCAGACTCAAACTCGGAGGGGAAGTCCGACTCAAAAATGGGTATATCATCAAAGCAGAGAGCTGCACTAAGGATGCGGACGGGAATATTACTGAAATCCAGTGCACTTACGATCCCAGGAGTAAAAGTGGCAGTGGAACGGAAGAAAGCCTGCGTAAAGTGAAGGGTACGTTACACTGGGTCTCTGCAGATCACGCCCTGGTAGCAGAGGTAAGACTATACGATCGGCTCTTCTCGGATGAATCCCCGGACACCCATAAAGATAAAGAGTTCCTCGACTTCGTCAACCCCGATTCCCTGAAGGTGATCAAAGCCTATGTAGAACCCAGCCTGAGTTCAGCACAGGTAGAAGATCATTTCCAGTTTCAGAGGTTGGGCTACTTCAATGTCGACAAGGACTCTTCAAATTCCAATCTCGTCTTTAACCGAACCGTCCCCCTCAGGGACAGCTGGGCAAAAATCGCCAATGAAGGATAATCGACAGAACTTATCGATTTAAAAATAACAATAAGTATATTATATTGAAATCGACTTTATCAGCCTGTTTGTAACGGGTTTTTGCATGGAGAATGGGTCAATGCACTGTTCCGCGAACAAAATGGGCTTCACGGTCCTTAAAATGACTGATCTGGCATTTGGATACGTCAAGACTGTAAAAAACCCGAAACGGAGGAAGTTTCGGGTTTTCTTTAAACTTTTAGAGCTTACTTCGGATTTTTAGGTTTTGACGGGTCTTTTTTCATGGCCTCCCCTATCATATTGCTCGCCGTAAAAGAGGCGACCATATTGTTCAGCATATCGCTGCCTGCCTGGGGCGAATTAGGCAGTAAGATCAGGTTGGTATTGGTTTCTTCCCCAATGGCCTGCAGGGTATCGTAGTGCTGAGTGACCACGATCAGTGCCGATGCTTCCTGAGAATTGATACCTACCTTGTTGAGGACTTCCACGGACTCCTCGAGTCCTCGGGCGATCTCCCTCCTTTGATCTGCTATCCCCTGCCCTTGTAAACGCTTGCTTTCAGCCTCTGCCTTGGCTTTTTCAACAATGAGGATACGGGCAGCGTCTCCCTCGAACTGGGCCGCTATCTTTTCCCGTTCAGAGGCGTTGATCCTGTTCATAGCCGCTTTCACCTGGGCATCCGGATCTATATCGGTCACCAGGGTCTTGATGATATCGTATCCGTAATCCAGCATGGCATCCTGTAATTCAGCTTTCACCGCAATAGCGATATCGTCCTTCTTTACAAAGACATCGTCCAGCTTCATCTTGGGCACCTCGGCCCTGACCACGTCGAAGACATAGGAGGTAATTTGTTCATGCGGATATTCCAATTTGTAAAATGCCTCATAAACCTTATCCCGAATCACCACATACTGAACAGATACCTTGAGCTTTACGAATACGTCATCCAGGGTTTTGGTCTCCACGATCACATCGAGCTGAGTGATCTTCAGGCTGACCCTCCCGGCGATCCTGTCGACCAGGGGGATCTTCATTTGCAGGCCGGAGTTCCGAACGCTTTGAAACCGGCCAAAGCGTTCAATGATGGCTGCCGTCTGCTGTTTCACCACAAAAAATGACATCAGCAATACAACGAACGCAAAGAATAAAATGGGGATCAGGATAAAGTTGCCCATGGGAAAGTAGAATTTAGTTAGTAAATGATACATAATACGCAAGGAATATGTCGCATTTCCTGCGCTTCTGTTACAAGATACTTCTAAATTCTGCTACCGCGGCGGATAGAAATAAAAATACTTCAGGGAAGTTCTCGCAAGCCTTTTCGCATCCGCGCAAGGCTCTCATCCTTCCCGATCAGGGCCATGATATCGAAGAGATGAGGCCCCATGAGTCCGCCTACAATAAGAAGTCTGAGTGGAGCCATTACCATCCCAAAGGACAACCCCTCTTTTTGGATCCAATCCTTGACCTTTCCTTCAAGGGTCGATGAATCATAAGGCTCAACTTTCTCCACAAGTTCTATAAGGGATTTCATAATCCCGGGCGTATGCTCTTTCCATTGCTTCTTTACGGCCTTCTCGTCGTACTCCTCAGGAGCTCTAAAGAAATAGGAGCTCAGACCCCAGAGGTCTTTTACAAAATCAGCCCTTTCCTTGACCAGGGAAACGACTTCCCGTATGGATTCTTCCTTGATTCCTGCTTTCTTTTCTCCCAATTTTTCTTGGAGGATTGGCTTAAAAAGGGCGGCAATTTCTGCATCCGATTTCAACTGCAGGTATTGATGGTTGTACCACTTTGTCTTTTCAGGATCGAATCGGGCTCCGGAATTGTGGACCCGCTCCAGAGAAAAGGCACTGATCAACTCAGACAGGGAATACATTTCCTTATCATCTCCGGCATTCCATCCCAGCATGGCAAGGAAATTTACCACAGCCTCCGGGAAATATCCGGCCTCTCTGTAACCTGCTGAATCCCGCCAGGACAGGGGGAAGACAGGGAATCCCATTTTTTCACCATCCCTTTTGCTCAACTTTCCTTTCCCTGTAGGCTTCATGATCAACGGAAGGTGTGCAAATACGGGGGGCTTCCACCCAAAGGCCTCGTAGAGCTGAACGTGTAGTGCCAGGGAAGGAAGCCATTCCTCTCCCCGGATCACGTGGGTGATCTCCATAAGGTGGTCATCCACCACATTGGCAAGGTGGTACGTGGGCATGCCGTCGCTTTTGAACAACACCTTGTCATCCAATAAGGAGGCATCGATATTGATCCTGCCGCGAATCTCATCGGTCAGGTGAACAGTCTGGTCGTAAGGGGTCTTGAAGCGGATCACGTGCTCCTCACCAGCTTCAAGCCTCGTTCTGGTTTCTTCCGGACTTAGTGTCAGGGAATTCTGCAGTCTTTCGCGGTTGTGCCAGTTATAGATAAACGTCTTTCCCTTTTCTTCCAGTTCTTTCCTTAGCAGATCCAGGGACTCCGGTGTATCAAACGCATAGTACGCCATTCCTTTTTGCACGAGCTCCTCGGCGTATTGTTTGTAGAGGTGCTTGCGTTCGCTTTGTCGGTATGGACCAAAGCCCCCGTCCTTTCCCGGTCCTTCATCATACGGGATCCCGCACCAGTTCAATGCCTCTACAATATATTCCTCTGCGCCTTCAACATATCGGTTTTGATCGGTATCCTCAATGCGGAGGATAAATATCCCTTTCTTCTTTTTTGCGAACAGATAATTGAACAGGGCAGTACGGACCCCTCCTATATGTAAAGGGCCAGTTGGACTGGGGGCAAACCGCACACGTATTTTCTCATTCATGGACGAAGTGTTGAGAAGGCAAAGATAGGGGGAAGAGGGGGAATCCCAAAAACAGGATAAAGGGCTCTTTCAGGGAAGGACACCACCTTATTTATGGTTTTCCAAAGGAGGGTTTCATGGCCTCGGGGATCCTCGGATTCATCAACCGGAACCAGAGAGGAGGAATAAAGGAAAGCACCATGGAGGTGGGATATCCAAAAGGCATTTGAGGAGAGTCCTCATGGCAGTCGAGCAGCTGATATTTCTTAGAGGAGATATAGTGGTGATCGCTGTGCCTAGTGAGCTCATAAAGAATGATACGCCCCAGGACATGATTGCTGTTCCAGGAATGTATTTCCCTCACTCGCTCGTAACGCCCCGATGCTTTCCGGCTCCTCAACAATCCGTAATGCTCTATGTAGTTCACTGTTTCAAGTAAAAGAAAACCTACCACGGCTGAGGCGAAAGCAAAGAGCAGGCCAGTCGACCCAAAAATAAGATACACGGTCAGGAGGTAGCCTGCCTGAATGAGCTGATACCAAAACATGTCATTTTGAAGAGAAAAGAACCCAAGGTCCTTTTGTCGGAGAAGTTTACTCTGGATTTTCCATGCATTGATGTACTGCCTGCATACAGAGGTGAACCAGAACGAATACACAGATTGGTTGTAGCGTGCCGTGGCCGGATCTTCGGCTGTAGCGGCGTGAACGTGGTGCCCGAAATTATGCTCTATGTAAAAGTGCATGTAGAGGGAAGGCAGCAACAGGAGCTTCCCGAGAAACCTCTCCCCGGTTTGCTGGCGATGCCCGAGTTCGTGACCCACATTGATTCCATTGGTTCCCAGGACAATGCCCAGGGAAAGGACAAGCCCGATTAACTCTGAAAGGGAATACCCATAGGTTGATACAGACCACAGGAAATAGATCAGCAAGCCATAAACGAGGGGGAGATTTGCGTAGAGCATCCAGTCGAAGAGTTTGTCTGCTGCCTTCTTGCCCTTGGTATCGGGGTCGTCGTTAACGGGATCTACGGGAAGCAGGATCTCCAGGATGGGAATGATGACAAAGGCGTATACAGGGGTGAGAAAACACCAATAGCCACCAAGGGATATACCGATAACCGCGGAGAGGGGGATGCTGAGGGCCGACAGGTATTTTAAATCCTTCATCTTTAGCTTTTTAACAAATTTTTGACCTTCGATTCTGGCATATCAGGTATCTTGGTATTAAATATAATGGATTTTGGAAAGCTATAACGGCATCCTGGATAAACTGTCAGGATTCATCACCAAATACTACAGGACAAGAATGATCAAAGGGGCCTTTCTCTTTCTGACCCTTGGGTTATTATTCTGGCTACTCCTGCTCTCCCTGGA
The DNA here is from genome assembly GCF_041567615.1 of Muriicola sp. Taxonomy (GTDB): domain Bacteria; phylum Bacteroidota; class Bacteroidia; order Flavobacteriales; family Flavobacteriaceae; genus Muriicola. The sequence goes on along the minus strand of NZ_JBFGBM010000009.1, from coordinate 21,347 downwards.
ATACATTTTATGGATGGGAACAACGGGCAGATTGGTTTTGTTTCTGATGGCCATAGGGGGAACCCTTTTTCTTCTCGTGAATTACCTTGGAATCCCTTTGATGTATCTCCTGAGGGTAAGAAAAGGACTTAGCCTGAAGGAAGCTGCACGAATTATAGGAAATCATTTCCCAGAAGTTGGAGACAGGCTTGTAAATCTGCTCGACCTGGCAGCTGACCCTGAGAAAAGTGAATTACTGTTGGCAAGTATCGACCAGCGCTCTCAGGCATTATCCCCGATTCCTTTTCAAAAGGCCATTGATATAAGGAAAAGCCTAACCTATGCGCGTTATGCTTTTATTCCTTTATTGGTCCTTGCCGGAATTTGGATTGCAGGGAAGGCTGGGGAATACAAGGAATCCCTGGACAGAGTTGTTCATTACGATATGGCATATGAAAAACCAGCCCCTTTTCGTTTCCTTGTCTTAAACAGCTCCTTAAAGACCATCTCAAAACAAGATTTTACTCTTCGGGTGGCCACAGAAGGGGATATTAAACCGGAATACGCTCAAATAGTTATAGAAGGTATAGAAAGGATGATGCAAGAGGAAGACGGACAATTCGTCTACACCTTCACAGCCCCGGAAGGACATCAGGAATTTTACTTTACGGCTAATAAGGTAAGATCCAGGAGTTATACTTTGAAAACTATGGCACCTCCGGTCATAGAAGAGTTTATAACGGTATTGAAGTATCCTGGCCATACCGGAAAACAAAGTGACACGCTCCTGGGCACGGGCAATGCTGTTATTCCGGAAGGCACAATAGTAAAATGGATCATTACGGCAGCCAATACCGAACAGGTTAATCAGATAGTAAACGATTCCGTATACGGCTTCAACCATTCCGAGGACCAGTTCGAACTGAAACGGACACTCAATACAGACCTTACCTATGAAATTACTACCTCGAATACCGATCTCCGGGATTTCGAACGACTGCAATATAAACTCGGTGTAATTCGGGATTCAAGGCCTTCAATCCTTGTCAGGGAATTGAGAGATTCCATGTCAAATGCCATAAGCTATGAAGGCAGGGCCAGAGATGATTACGGCCTGGTGCGGCTTGATCTGGTGTATTTCGAAGAGGGTATGGAAGATTCGGCCAAAACAATTTTGCTGGACCGACCCGGGGAACGGGAATCCCTTTTTGTTTACGATTTTCCTACGGGGCTCGATCTTCAAAGCGGAAAGAATTACAACTATTATTTCCAGGTGACAGATAATGATGTGAGAAGAGGCGGGAAGGTTTCCAAAAGTGATGTTTTCAGCACTGTTATTCCGGACGCAGATCAACGGGAGGAACAGCGATTGAAAGATCAAGAGAATGCCCTGCAAGCTTGGGACAAGAACCTTGAGGAGTTTAGAAAACGTGAGGAGGAATTAAAAGAAATTGAACAAAATCAAAAGGAAAAAAACGTCCTGGATTATAACGATCAGAAAGCGATCAAGGACTTTTTAAAAGCACAGCAGCAACAGGAAGTCCTGATGGAAAAATTCAGCAGGAAGATTCAGGAGACGATGAATGAGAACAGGGATGAAGAATCTGTGGATGAGCTTTTAAAAGAAAGACTACAGAGGCAGGAGTTGGAGGCAAAAAAAAATGAAAAACTCCTGGAAGAGCTACAAAAGCTGACGGATAAGATGGACAGGGAGGAATTAGCTAAAAGGCTTGAGGAGATAGGCAAGAGACAGCAGAATAGCAAACGCAACCTCAGTCAGCTGTTAGAACTCACAAAGCAATACTATGTAACTGAAAAGGCGCGTAAATTGTCTGAGGATTTACAGAAACTGTCAGAGAGAGAACAGCGCTTAGCAGACTCGGACAAAGGCGCTAAGGAAGTTTCAAAAGAACAGAAAAATATAGAAGAAAATTTTGATAAACTCTCAAAGGAATTACAAGAGCTTCAGAAGGCTAACCGTGAATTAAGAAAACCACTTCCGATAAACACCAGTGAGGAGTTACAGCAAGAGATAAATCGGGATTTGCAAAATGCAAGAGAACAACTTGGCAATTCGGAACAGCAAGAAGATCCAGACAATAATGAAAATGAAGCAAAGGAAAGTGCAAAGAAACATCAAAGGTCTGCAGCCAATAAGATGAAGAGAATGTCAGATGCCTTGCAACAGTCAGCCATGAGCGGAAGCGCTGAAAGTATGGCAGAGGATGCAGAAATGTTAAGACAGATCCTGGAAAACCTGATCGTTTTTTCACTAAAACAGGAAGATGTGCTGGATAAGCTGACACGAGAAGGGGGTGGTCGGAATTTTGCGGTGAGTGTGGTCCGGGAGGAAAAACAACTAAAGGGATTGTTTGAACATGTTGATGACAGTTTGTTTGCCCTTTCGCTGAGACAGGTGGAAATCTCAGAGTTTGTAAATGAGCAGATCACGGAGGTCTACTACAATATTGATAGCGCACTCGAAAACCTCTCAGAGGGGCAGGCTTACAGGGCAGGGGCGCATCAGCAGGCAGTCCTTACAGCGGCAAACAATCTTGCCGATTTCCTCGCGGATGTCTTGAATAACATGCAACAATCCCTGGCTCAGGGAAAGGGCAGTGGCAAGCCCCGGGATGGCTTTCAACTTCCGGATATAATCAAAGGTCAGGAGGAGATTCAGGGAAGTATGCAGGAGTTAGGCAAAGAACAGAAGGGAGACAAAGGAGAAACGGGCAAAGGAGATTCCGAAGGGCAAATAGGCGAAAGTTCGGGGAATAGGGATGGAGAAAAAGGTGAAGGACAGGGTGATGAAGGAGATCTGGAAGCCCTGTATGAGATCTACAAACAACAGCAGGTAATAAGGGCAAAACTAGAGGAACAGCTAAGGGATATGATAAGGAATGAAGACAGGGAATTGGCCAAACTCCTGGCAAGGCAGATGGAGGAGTTCGAAAGGGATCTGATTGAAAATGGAATTACACAGAGAACCATGGATAAGGTGAACAGAATCAAGCAACAATTGTTACGGTTAGAAAATGCAGCCATGGAACAAGACAAGGAAGAGGACAGAAAAAGCGAAAAAGCACTTAACAGGTATGATAGGCCGGTGATCAGAAAAAGGGAGGCCTTATTACAGGATAAAGGGATGATAGAATTATTACAAAGACAAGCCTTACCTTTGCAGGAATTTTACGGAGAAGCCTTAAAACGATATTTCCGGGAGGATGATTGAGTATAATTTCAAGACGCAATTTGTATTAAAGAACAAAAGGAAATATACCGATTGGTTGAAAAAAGTGATCAACGGAGAAGGTTTTGTGACGGGGGATATTAGTTATGTCTTTACCAGCGATGAGGAGTTACTCCAAATCAATAAGGAGTATTTGAATCACCATGATTATACAGATATCATTACGTTTGATTACACCAGTAATAAGAGGATAAGCGGGGATATTTTTATATCGATTGACAGAGTAAAAGAGAATGCCGTAAAATACAAGGTGCAATTTGAGGAGGAACTCAGGCGGGTAATGATACACGGAATCCTTCATTTGATGGGATTAAAGGATAAGACAACCTTGGAAAAGAGTATTATGACAGCAGCTGAGGATAATAAATTACAAATGTTCCACGTGGAACCATAGGCTATGTTTGAGAAAGAATACGACGTAATAGTAGTAGGAGGCGGCCATGCTGGGGCTGAGGCAGTGGCAGCAGCGGCCAACATGGGGTCAAAATCGCTGCTGATCACTATGAATCTACAGACCATAGGGCAGATGTCTTGCAACCCGGCCATGGGGGGTATCGCCAAAGGACAAATAGTTCGGGAAATAGATGCTTTAGGGGGCTATAGCGGGATAGTTTCTGATAAGTCAGCCATACAGTTTAAAATGCTAAACAAAAGCAAGGGTCCCGCCATGTGGAGTCCGCGCTCTCAGAATGACCGTATGCGTTTTGCCGAGGAATGGAGATTACTTTTGGAAGGCACCCCGAATGTGGACTTTTACCAGGAAATGGTTACGGGCCTTTTGGTAAAGGGCGATAAAGTTGTAGGAGTGAGAACCTCACTCGGATTGGACATACGCGCCAGGTCTGTCGTCCTGACCAATGGTACTTTTTTAAATGGATTGATTCATATTGGAGAAAAACAATTCGGAGGAGGCAGGGCAGGCGAAAAGGCGGCAACAGGAATAACAGAACAGTTGGTAGATTTGGGCTTCGACAGTGGCAGAATGAAGACGGGGACCCCACCCAGAGTAGATGGAAGATCTCTGGATTATTCCAGGATGATCCCACAGCCCGGTGATCCAAATCCTGAGAAATTTTCTTATTTGGATACGCCTGTGTTAACAGAACAAAGGGACTGCCATATGACACATACGTCGAGAGCGGTTCATGATATACTCAGGGAGGGTTTTGACAGATCACCCATGTTTAATGGAAGGATCAAAAGTATAGGTCCGCGTTATTGCCCTTCGATTGAAGATAAAATTAACAGGTTCGCAGATAAGGACAGTCATCAGATATTTGTAGAACCCGAAGGTTGGAATACGGTTGAAGTTTACGTCAACGGATTCTCCACATCTCTACCCGAAGATGTGCAATACAAGGCGCTTAAGACCGTAAAAGGATTTGAAAATGTCAAATTCTTCAGACCGGGGTATGCAATAGAATACGATTATTTTCCACCAACACAGCTAAAGCATACACTGGAAACTAAAATTATTAATAACCTCTATTTTGCAGGGCAGATCAATGGTACTACGGGATATGAGGAGGCTGCTTCCCAGGGTCTTATAGCGGGCATAAACGCACATTTGAAGATCCATGAGCAAGAACCATTCACACTCAAGAGGGACGAAGCGTATATAGGCGTACTCATAGATGATTTGATCACGAAGGGCACCGAAGAGCCCTACAGGATGTTTACTTCCAGGGCGGAGTACAGGACACTTTTGCGACAGGACAATGCGGATCTCCGTCTCACTCCTAAGGGTTATGCAATTGGATTGGCTTCAGTAGAGCGGATGCGGAAAATGGAAGAGAAAGAAAAGAAATCAAAAGAGTTCGTCGAGTTTTTTAAACTCACAAGTTACGATCCGGAGGACATGAATCAGATATTGGAAGAGGTGAATTCGGCTCCGGTAAAGCAGGCCGATAAAATGTTTAAGGTATTTTCCAGGCCCAAGGTAAGTATGGATCATATGCTGCAGCTTAAGGAGGTCTCTGATTATGTTAAGACGAATGAGATCGACAGGGAAGTCATGGAGCAGGCAGAGATTCAGGTGAAATATTCAGGCTATATCGAAAAGGAAAAGAGCAATGCAGACAAACTTCAGCGACTTGAAAATATAAGGATTCCAGATAATTTCGATTATTCCAAATTAAAATCCCTGTCATTTGAAGCCCGTGAAAAACTAAATAGTATTCGGCCGGTCACGATCTCCCAGGCATCCAGGATCAGTGGTGTTTCTCCCAGCGACATCAGTGTATTACTGGTATTTCTGGGCCGATAAGTAAAATGTTCCACGTGGAACATTTTAGGATGTACGGAACGAAGCTTTTGAAGTTCTCCCATTTTCAAAAATGAAATTTTACCTAAACACAAAGGACTACGCAAATACAGGTGAAGCATTCACACTAATGTTGGATGAGCAACTACAATTGTTGAGGACTACCCCCTGTCCTGATAAGCTGGAGAACTATTATCTGCATAAAACCTATATCTCTCATACAGACCGGTCGGATACCTTTTTGGAAAAATTATACCAACGGGTAAAAAAATACAGCCTTCACAAGAAGCTGTCATGGGTAAAAAAGCATGCCGGTTCTGCATGCAGTGTGCTGGATGTGGGAGCCGGCACAGGATCTTTTGTTTCATTTTTAAAATCCAGGGGGTGGAATATAGAGGGCATAGAACCCAGTGAAAAGGCCAGAGCCATCGCCGACAGTAAAGGTGTCGACTTGTTTAAGAGCACAAATGAACTGTCTGAGAGAAAATATGACGTGATTACTTTATGGCATGTATTGGAACACTTTCAAAACTTAGATGACGAATTAGACGCCTTATTAAATCATGTCAAAGAGGACGGCACTCTTATTATCGCCTTGCCTAATTTTAAATCGTATGATGCAAAATACTACGGGGAATATTGGGCGGCCTATGACGTACCCAGGCATGTCTGGCATTTTTCCCGATCGGCCGTTGAAAAGATATTTCAGGAGAGGGGTTGGAGGGTTACAAAAACAAAGCCTATGATTTTTGACGCCTTTTATATTTCCCTTTTATCCGAAGAGTACAGGGGCAATAAATTCAAATGGCTGTCTGCCTGCTGGAGAGGATTCCTCTCTAATTTGCATGCTCTGAATTCCGGAGAGTATTCCTCACTGGTGTACGTATTGAAAAAAGGCTGAAAACCTTTTTTAAGGTCTTTACAGGAGAGTTTACAGCCTAGACATAGCTGAGACATAACACCTCGCGTAATAAGCTTTAAAGACCTTTAATCGAGCTTAAAATCTATAATCGAAATAAATTAAAAAATTAATATATATAGATTTTATCTATCAGCTAATACGGTGTGCATTTTCTCGAATGTGATAAAATTGAAGCGGAGCAAAGATTACCCATTTTCCTTTCCTATTTTTGACAAATCAAAGTAACCGAAATGAAGAAAATTATTTTCACCATAGCCCTAGCCGCCATATGGGGTTGCAAGCAGGATAAAGTAGCCTATGTAAACAATGTACGCCTTATGGATGGCTACAAGGAGAAGATCGCAGTAGAAGAACGATATGCCGAACAACGCAAAGCGTTCGAACTCAGAAGAGACAGCATCTCGCGTGCGTTCCAGAGCGAAGCACAGGAAGTGGAGAACAAAATGAAAAACATGAGCCAGAACAAGGCCCAGGAAACCTTCAGTAACCTTCAGCAAAAAGGCCAGCGGATGGGGCAGATGCTTCAGCAGGAAGAACAACAATTGAACCTTACCGGCCAAGCCGATATGGACAGTGTGGTCCAGAAGGTAAGAAGGGAAATTGAGGCCTACGGAAAGGCTAACGGGTATACCTTCATCTTGGGCGGTGGAGAAGGTGGAAGCGTGTTATACGGTGATGAAGCAAAGGACATCACCGATGAGCTGCTCAAGACATTAAACGCTGAAGAGTAGCCACCTTAGTATTGCAGCAGTAATATGAGGATTACTGTGGGGATAAAATAAATAACAATGGTTTTGGCCCCCTCATAATCCTTGGCCACTCTTTGTCCTAGTAACAACATCAAAAGCGATAAAGCTGCGATAACCGCACCTGTCTGTGCTACAATATAGTCGCCGGATATCACTAATTGTATACCTCCCACCAGGCTGGCAATCCCCGCTGTCAGTTCCATGAAGGTGATCACAAAAAGTAGCAGGGGTACTGTATTTCGAAAGATAGATTTCGAAAAGTGTTCCTTCAACCATGAGAGATTGCCTCGCCAGTCGAACACCTTATCCAGGCCGCTTTGCAGGAAAGTGATGACCACAAAGAGAAGGAGAAGCAATTGGGGTATATTTTCTTTAATACCATTCATAGTTTAAAATTTTTATTACTGTGTATTCACGCTGCGGGTTTATGCAGAAGCCTTGTCAGTTTGATGGAGAGGTCGGTTAGAATGATCTTTGAATTCCCGTTTCTTTCCACGTGGTAAATGGCTTTCTCCAGTTCGTCCATAATTCTGACCACGTTATTCTCATGTACGAATCGAGCGAATTTGTCGAACTGAAATCCATCCACATGGATCCTCATATAGGCCAGGGATTCTGCGTTGTAATTGACGAGCATGGCCTGTCTGAAGACGGCCATGCAGTATTTCAGAAAATTTTTCTGGGTTTCCCTTCCCGTCCTGGCTACCTCCTCGCTCCACAGGATGAGTTCGTGGATCGCCCCCTTTTTTCCTTTGGCCTGGAAGGCACTCCTCACCCATTGTACAAACCATCTCTCGAAGATCAACTCCTCAGAATCCTTGTTCATCAGCTCCAGTGCCTTATTGAAATTCCCATTCGATTCATGGGCTAGATGGCTGGCCTCTTCTCTGGCTACTCCTCTGTCGACAAGTGCCTGGGCAATGGCTTCTTCGGGAAGAGGAGGAAAGTGAAGGAGTTGGCAGCGCGACCTTATGGTCTGCAGGATCTGCTCCTCGTCCTCAGCGATGAGTAAAAAAATGGTTTGCTTTGGGGGCTCTTCAATGAGTTTCAACAGTTTATTGGAAGCTGCTGTATTCATTCGTTCCGCCATCCAGATGATCATGATCTTATAGCCCCCTTCATAGGATTTCAGGGATAATTTCTTGACGATATCCATGGCCTCGTCTACCCCGATCTGACCCTGTTTCTTTTCAATACCCAGATAGCGGTACCAGTCGAACAGACTCCCGTAAGGGTCCTCCTTGAGGAATTGCCTCCATTCCGTCAGAAAGTGATCGCTTACAGCATGGCTTTTTACCGAATCTGTGGTAGCCACCGGGAATGCAAAATGAAGATCGGGATGGGTTATTGCCCGGCATTTGAGATTACAGGATTCATTGCCTCCCTGGTTCTCTCCTCCGCTGTTCTTGCAGAGAATGTACTGGGCATAGGCCAGTGCCGCCGGCAGTGTCCCAGAGCCCTCCGGACCCACAAACAACTGCGCATGGGGTATTCGCCCCGAATCTGCACTGTGGGTCAGGTGTTTTTTGATGTGATGCAGCCCTAAAATATCCCGGAATAGCATGGGATCAAAGATAAATAATTCGAAAGCTTCCACCTCTTATAAACGGAATACTTGCTTTCTCCTAGTCCTTTTATTCTTTACATTTGTCGTTCTCTAATCCTACAATGCATGAAAACGATAGATAATTTTGATTTTTCCGGAAAAAAAGCGCTTATCCGTGTCGACTTCAATGTACCTCTGAATCCTGATTTCGAAGTTACCGACACAAACAGGATTGAGGCGGCCAAACCCACTATCTTAAAAGTTCTGGAAGATGGCGGCAGCGCCGTGCTGATGAGCCACCTGGGCAGACCGAATGGGAAAGTGGTGGCAGACATGTCATTGAAACACATTGCTCATGCGGTAAGCGATATCATTGGTGTGCAGGTAAAATTCGTTGATGATTGCGTTGGAGATAAGGCCATAAAGGCTTTACAGGAATTAGAGGACGGGGAAGTTTTGCTGCTTGAGAACCTCAGGTTTCACGCTGAAGAGGAACAGGGAGACGCCGAATTCGCCGAGTCACTTTCTCACCTCGGAGACATTTATGTGAATGATGCCTTTGGCACTGCACACAGGGCACACGCCTCCACGACCATCGTCGCACAGTATTTTCCTGGCAAAAAGTGCTTTGGATATCTCATGGCCAGGGAGATCGAGGCCATTGACAAAGTAATGAGGACCGGAGAGGAGCCCGTTACAGCCATCCTGGGCGGCGCAAAGGTGTCTTCCAAGATCACCATCATTGAAAACATCCTGGACAAGGTAGATCACCTCATCATAGGGGGAGGCATGACCTATACCTTTATCAAGGCACAAGGGGGTAGCGTGGGATCCTCCATCTGCGAGGACGATAAGATGTCCCTGGCATTGGATATCCTGAAAAAGGCCAAAGATAAAGGGGTTGAAGTACACCTCCCGGTCGACGTCCTCGCTGCCGATAATTTTAAGGACGATGCCAATACAAAAATCGTTCCGGTAGATGAGATCCCGGACGGTTGGCAGGGACTCGATGCAGGACCCAGAACCTTACAGGATTTTGAAAAGGTGATCCTGGCTTCAAAGACTATACTCTGGAATGGCCCTGTGGGGGTGTTTGAAATGCCCAATTTCGCCAAGGGGACCATTGCCATCGGTCATATGATCGAAGACGCGACCAAGAAAGGCGCTTTTTCGCTTGTTGGCGGCGGAGATTCTGTGGCGGCCGTAAAGCAATTTGGTTTCGAAGATAAGGTCAGTTACGTATCCACTGGCGGTGGAGCTATGCTGGAGAGCCTCGAAGGAAGGGTACTACCCGGAATTGCTGCAATAATGCAAGGATAGCTCCCGTTTTTTTATCAGGGAGAAGGGATAATTCACAGGAGATCGATTGCAATTTTATTCTTTCAGAAAAAAATCGCATTTTCGTCCATCCCCCACACAATTATAATTTATGTATTCCGCTAAACATCAGTTGCTTACTTGCTTTCTCTTCGGGGGTTCTTTTGCCCTTTTGGCACAAGCCCCGGCAACACCTGAAATGAACAGGGGAACGGAGATCAGGAAGGAAAGGGATTCCCTATCCGCCGCTGCCGTTAACAAAAGCACCTTATGGATCAAGGCTGATGATCATATCCTGTTACAGGACCACCCCGTTGCGGCCAAGTATGACAGCCTCTGGCTGTCTGAACTTCATCAGAATGCCGAGCTTTCCGGGCAGTTGTTTGAGGAGGTGGAGTTACTGGAGGAAATCATGAAAGATACGGTCGGACTGGAAACGGTTGCGCTAGATACGGAATTGCTCAAGGAACGGCTTAAGGCATTGGATCAAAAGTCCCCTTTCAACATCACCTATAACCCCTCCCTGGAATCCGTGATCAAATCGTTCCTGATCCGGAAAAGGGACCTTATGGAACGCATGCTAACCGCAAGCCAGTTCTATTTTCCCCTTTTTGAACAGGAATTGGATAATCACAATATCCCTCTGGAGATCAAGTATCTGGCCATCGTGGAATCGGCATTGAACCCAAGGGCCAAATCCCGGGTAGGGGCTACCGGCCTCTGGCAATTTATGTACGGAACCGGGAAGATGTATGGCCTTGATGTGAGCAGTTATGTGGATGAACGCAGTGATCCGGTGAAATCTACCCGGGCAGCCTGTCAGTACCTGTCTAAGCTCTACGATATCTTCGGCGACTGGGATCTGGCCCTGGCGGCCTATAATTCCGGCCCCGGTAATGTAAATAAGGCTATCCGGAGGTCGGGGGGTTATACCAATTATTGGAATATCAGGCCTTATCTTCCCCGGGAAACGGCCGGATACCTGCCGGCCTTCCTTGCGACCATGTACCTTTTTGAATACGCAGAGGAACACGGCCTCAAAGCAGTGGAAGTGCCGCGACCTTATTTTGAAACGGATACGGTACGGGTAAAAAAACTTATCACCTTTGAGCAGATCTCCAAACTCGTAGATGTGAGTGTAGAGGAACTCACGGTTTTAAACCCTTCCTACAAATTGAACATTATTCCCTATATCTCTGAAAAGGAGTATACACTGCGTTTGCCCAACAGGGAGATCGGGAAGTTCGTGGCCAATGAAGATTCCATTTATGCCTATGTGGAGGAGGAATTGAAATCCCGCGAGACCCCTTTGCCTCAGTTGGTAAAGGCTGAAGAAAGGATCAGGTACCGGGTGAGGAGTGGAGATTATCTCGGAAAGATCGCCGAGCAATACGGGGTTCGGGTGAGTCAGATCAAAGAATGGAACGGACTTCGCAGCAATACGTTGAGGATCGGGCAGCGCCTCACGATCTACCCAAGAAAACCTTATGTGCCCGTATCTGTACAACAGGAATCCGGTAAACCTTTGAATAATAGCGAGGTAAGGTATCACACGGTTAAGGAGGGAGATTCCTTATGGACCATTTCTCAAAAATATCCCGGAATTACCATCGAGAATTTACGAGAATGGAATGGTATTCGCGGTAATAAATTATTACCGGGCACAAAGCTTAAATTGTGCGCGTGTCCGTCGTGAATACCTCAACATTAGAGCACTAAAAAATGAGACACTATTACTTTCTTTTGCTAGCCTTTCTTGTGATAGCCTGCAATGATGGGCCAAAAAAGACCTACAAACCGGAATCCATAGGGGCTATCAACAGCCTTGGGGTGGTGATCAACAACGATCTGTGGGAGGGTCCTGTGGGCGACAAGATCAGGGAGCACTTTGCAGCTCCTGTGATCGGTCTTACCTGGGATGAACCCCTTTTCAGCCTGGAGCAAATGCCTCAAAAGGTTTTTACCACTACCACGAGATACCGAAGGGCTGTTTTGTTCGTAGACATCGACACGGTTAATGTGGCTCACATCAAATCAGATCTTTATGCTGCTCCCCAAAAGATAGGGGTGATCAAAGGCAGGACTCAGGAAGAGATCATTGAAAATTTGGACAATTACTCAGACCAGATCATCGCTGCTATCAAAGAAATGGAACTTGAAGAAACCCAAAAACGTTTCTTGCGCTCCCTGAATAAGGACAGGCTGCTGGAGGAAAAGTTTGGAGTGACCTTCAGGCTTCCATCGATCTACAAATTGGGAAAACAGGAAGATAACTTTGTTTGGATAGACCGGGAGATACAGAAAGGGAGTATGAATATCATCGCGTATCAGATCCCTTTTGATCGTCTTAATAACGATTCAACCCTGGTCACAGACTTTATAAGGATGAGGGACTCGATTGGGGAGAAATATATCCCCGGGCCGGATATGCGGGATAAAAAAACCTATATGACCACAGAGGATGCCTTTGCCCCCCATTTTTTTGAAACTGAGATAGATGGCCACTCGGCTCTTGAAGTTCGGAGCATTTGGGATATGGAAAATTATCCTATGGCCGGCCCCTTTATGACCTTTGTCATCGATGATGAAAAGAATGACAGAAAGTTGGTCGTGGAAGGCTTTACCTTTGCACCCGCGACCAATAAGAGGGACTATATGTTCGAATTGGAAGCCATCCTTCGAACCATTAAATTCAAGTAAATTTTACGGGATAAAAAAATCGCTTCCGAATCGGGAAGCGTTTTTTTATTTGATCAATCGAAAGCGAAGCCTGTAGACAGCCTGAAGATAAAGGCGTACATGGTGATAATCCACAGGGCAAAACAGAACCAGGAAAAAGCCTTAAAATACTTTTTCAGGAAAATATTCCTCCAGTTCCTGAATGCTTCAATGTAAATTTCTTTTACGAGTAAAATTTTATCCATATCCCTGTCATTTGTGTTTATCCAGGGACAAAGATTAACTTCTCACCGTAAAGAAGGTCAATTTATAGACAAATTGCGGATAAATCAGTTTAGCAATCCCTTCAGGATCTTTGCTCTCCTTGAAAGGCTAGTTTTTACCGACCAGTGGCAGCCAAAAAAAAAACACGGCACAAATGCACCGTGTCTTATTAAAAATGGGGTTGGTTAATCGAATGCAAACCCTGTTGCCACTCTGAATATAAAAGCGTACAGTACAATCAGGAGACAGGCAAGGCAAAACCAGGTAAAGACCTTAAAAAAGTTCTTTACAAAATAAGAACCCAGATTTTTAAAGGCCTCCAGGTAAATTTCCTTTATGAGTAAAATATAATTCATATGGTGAGATTTAGGTTAATGGTTTTAGGTTTATAACTGTTTTTTGCCCTGGAACGTATAGGAGGGGAGCCGATTTGTTGTATAGCTGTGAAAAGGTGTTGGGAACTCTGAAATCCGCAAGGATTCTATGGATAAGGACGGCTCTTTTTAGTTTGATTTCCAATAAAAAACCACCTGCAGTTATGCAGGTGGCTTATAGTTATAAGTTGGCAGAAACGGCTGCTACATGTTCACAATAATAAATTCTGATCGTCTGTTGAGTTGATGCTGAGCACTGGTACATCGGATACTGCCGTCACACCCGTTCAGGAGTCTTTCTTCCCCATACCCTATGGCGCTCTCAATCCTTTTCGGATCAATTCCCTTAGAGATGATATAGGCCCTGGTAGATTTAGCCCTTCTGTCTGAGAGGTATTTGTTGTAGACGGCGCTACCCCGACTGTCTGTATGCGACTCGATCTTGATGACCATGGACGGATTCTCTTTCATGACGGCTACCAGCTTATCCAGCTCTTCGGCAGCGTCATTTCTGATATTGGATTTGTCGAAATCGAAAAAGATCATATTCAATTTGATCTTCTTGATGCCCTCTTCGAGTACGATCAGGTCTTCCAGTTTCTCGAGTTTTACATCTAGGCTGATGACCTCGTTGTCTTTGGTCGGAGTATTCGTAACTACCTCAGAATAGCCTTCTTTGGTGGTCCTTACGGTATATTTGGTATTGCTGTCGAGATCCTCAAAAACAAAGCTACCATCCTCATCGGATACAACTTCTTTCAGTTTGATATTGTTTTCGTCAAGGAGGGTAACGAGGGCCTCTGGCATGACCTCCCCCGTAACCAGGTCGGTGATCACCCCTTCAATGGCGTTGAGGTTCAGTTCTTCGGGCATAAGCTTGGAGAAGGAATAAATATCGTCATCCCCTTTACCACCCCTTCTGTTAGAAGCAAAAAAGCCCTTTTGGGTCTCTTCCTGAACGATGTAGGAGAAGTCGTCCCGCTTGCTGTTGATCGGTTTACCCATATTTTTCACCTGCTCGAAACCTTCTTCTTCCGTATACGCTACTTCATAGACATCCAATCCCCCCAGGCCAATATGGCCATTGGAGGAGAAATACAACTTTTTATCCGTGATAAAAGGGAACATCTCCTTGCGTTCCGTATTGATCTCCGGCCCCAGGTTCCTGGGTTCCGAAAAGCCGCCATCCTCGTACACATCTACCACAAAAATATCTGTCTCTCCAAGGCTTCCGGGCCTGTCCGACACAAAATAGAGTTTTTTACCGTCCGGACTTAGTGCGGGATGTCCTGTGGAGAAGTCGTCGCTGTTAAAAGGAAGTTCCGTGGCATCTGTCCAGGCACCATCGACCTTGCGCGAACGATAGATTTTAAGATTATTGACCCCGTTTTTATCGCGTTTCAATTTCTTTCCGTAATTGTTCCGCGTAAAGTACATGGTGGCGTTATCCGGAGAGAAGGTTACCGAAGCCTCGTGATATTTGGTATTGATCTTCTTTGAGAATTTAATGGCGTCCTTCACCTCCTGCGACTCCTGGTTTACCTTGGCCACATAAAGGTCGAGATAGGGCTGGTTATTCCATTTATACCGCCTGGTAGTAAAAAAGGAGGAATCCATGGCAGATGCGAATACCAGCTGGTCCCCGTTGTAAAACATGGGGGAAAAGTCCGAATACTCTGAATTCGTAGCAATATTCCGAAGAGTATATTCTTGTTCTGTATTCAGGATATTGTCCAGAGCTTTTTCTTTTGGAGTAGTACGGGGATCGTCTATGGCGTACCGCATTCCCTCTTTTTTGACCTTTCTGTCGTAGATACGCATCAGCCTTTTGGCCCTGGCGTATTTTCCAGTGCCTTTCAGGCTATGGGCGTATTTAAAGATATTCTCGGAACTGATCTCATTGGAATATCGCGTATACAGGATATCGTACCAATAGAAGGCACGCTCCATATTACTGTTGAAATAATGGGAATCCCCCGCTTTTTGGAGGATCTCATAAGAATAACTGTCCTGGTTGTCATTTAGGTATTGCTCGTAAAGGTCAGCTGCCTCTGCATACCACATTTTGGCGAAATAGGCATCTGCTTTTTGCAGGAGTTTTGCTGGAGGGTCTTTGGTCGTTTTTAAGGCTTTCCTTTCAATTTTACGGCTTTCGGCCTTCTGAACTCCCAGGTTGGCCGACCTGATCCTTTCCATCTGAGTGGAAATTACAGGACTTGTCACATCTGCCACATGCATGATCCACGTCTTTCCCTGGTAACGACCCCCAAACTGATTATTGGCCTCCTTCAACAAGGCCTTCCCATCCTCTTTGAAAGACAGGTACACATAGGACAGCCCGGTCTCTGGATGAACAACGGATTTTGAATGCAAACCTTTTGCACTCAGGGTTCTTTTAAACCGCATTACGTTGTTCCGGTCGCCAAAAACCCCTGCAACAGCGTAGTAACCATTGTCGAGCTCGGCAAATCCATCAACCGTTCTTGTGGCAACACCTGATTTTTTCGCGGCTATTTTAAAAGCATCGTGTGAGGTCTCAGCGGAGGCGGCAGCTGCTTTGGCAAATGAGATGTTGGCGGCATGAGCCTTTTCTCCGGCGTCCACGTGGAGGATCCAAATTTTCTTGTCATATGAAGTATTCAGAAAGGAAGCTATGGCCTGATCTCCCGAGGTATGACTTCGCAAGTAGACATAGTTCAGCCCGTTTTCAGGACTTTTAAAAATCTCAGGGGCGAAGTTTCCGGCCCTGAGGGTCCGGGCAAAGGCGTTGGCATTTTCTACTACGCCAAAGACACCGGCCACGAGATAGAAACCAGAAGAATATCGGTTTGAAACTCGTATCGTTTTGGTCGCAATTCCGTGCTCTTTGGCTTTATTCCTGAACACCTCGTAGGTCGAAATGTCTTCAGCCTTGCCGCCCATACTTGAAAATGCGGAAGACACGCAGAAGAAAGCTGAAAGGAATATAACCAATAAGGCTTGGTGCGATCTGAGTTTCATGTGTTTGATGTCCCCTTTAACGTCCTCGATCCTAAAAAAGAGTTATTTGGTTTAAAACATTTTGGTTGTAAAGGCTTATAAGCCCCTGAACTATAACGCCGAAAATAGAGGTTCTCGCCCTAAGGCCTTACTTTTTGTTGTGAAATGGATGATTTTTGTCGTGTATCTTCGATCTCTGTGTCTGAAGGTGAGACATTTGGTCGAGAAAGGTAGAAAAAACAGGGTGTCAGCGAGTAGACAAACCGCTTGATTTCACAGCGATTCCGCACGGGAATCAGGTCATTACCGGGATGTGACTAATACGATGGAAGAGCTGACTTATAAAATCAAAAAAAGGCACCCAATGGATGCCTTGTGGTCTATAAAATAGGGAGATCAATCTTTTTTCTCCTCCAATTTGTCGTCTTCTTTGGAGGCATCTTTGAATTCTTTGATACCGCTACCCAGACCCCTCATGAGTTCGGGAATCTTCTTTCCGCCGAATAAAAGGAGTACCAGGACTACGACTACGGCGATTTGCCAGGGGCCAATGGCCAGAAAAGGTGCTGTTAATATCATTGCTTGAATTTATAAAGTAAACAAAGGTAGTAAAAAAGTCGATAGACCTGCGGAATTTAATACGATAAGATAAAGGATTAATATGCGGGAAATGCTAACTTTTACAAATGCTCACTGATCTCAGGGAAGATGGATAAAGCCTTTAAATTTATGTCTGTTGTGGACGGATATTCAATTCGAAATGTATCTTTGTGATTTATGGAAAAAAAAGGCAGAAAGAGGAAAGAAATCAAGCGCAAGCTGCTGCATAAGTACCGCCTTGTGATCCTGAATGAGAGTACTTTTGAAGAAAAGATATCATTCAAGTTAAGTCGGCTTAACGTTTTTATTACCGGCACCCTCTTTATCATCGTCTTGATCGCCTTAACGACATTGCTTATAGCCTTTACCCCATTGAGGGAATACATCCCTGGGTATTCCTCAACGCGACTCAAAAAACAGGCCACAGAACTCACCTACAGGACGGATTCCCTGGTCAACGTTTTGGAATATACCAATAGGTATTTGCAAAATATCCGAATGGTCCTCAGGGGAGATGTCGAGAACAATGAGATCAACCGAGACTCCCTCTTCGAACAATTCAAGATCGATCCATCCACTGTAGACCTTACTCCTATACGGGAGGATTCTATCCTAAGAGCCCAGGTAGCCCTGGAGGATAAATACAATCTCTTTCAAAGGAATGTAAATGGGCGTAGTCCTGTATTATTCTCCCCTGTTTCCGGGGTGGTTTCCCATGATTATGATCCTAAAAAGAAACATTTTGCAGTGGATATCGTGGCTGAGAAAGACGCACCGGTAAAGGCAGTTGCGAATGGGACGGTCATTTTTTCAGAGTGGACTGTAGAAACCGGCTATGTCATTATCATGGAACACGAAGAAGGCCTGATCTCGGTCTACAAACACAACGGTTCCATCAGCAAGGCCCAGGGAGACATCGTCAAGGCCGGAGAGGTCATAGCTTCCGTTGGAAATACGGGAGAACTGACCACGGGACCACATTTGCATTTTGAACTCTGGAATAACGGAAGCCCGGTTAATCCTTCGGATTATATCGATTTCAAATAAATCTTATGTCTTTAAAAGCGTTTGCCGCCAGGATCTTTGCCAAATCTGTTTACCGAAGGACCCAGAAATGGGTAAAAGATCCAGTGAAGACACAGGAGAAGGTCTTCAATATGCTGCTCAGCAGGGCGAAACACACTGCATTCGGAAAGGACCACAATTTTAATTCCATACATACCTATAAGGATTTCGCGAAAGCAGTCCCGGTGAGGGATTATGAGGCCCTGAGAGGATATATTGAAAGGGTGGTAAAAGGGGAAAGCGACATCCTATGGCCCGGCAAACCGGATTATTTTGCCAAGACAAGCGGGACTACTTCCGGCGCCAAATTTATCCCCATTACAAGCGAATCCATCAAATACCAGGTGCAGGCATCCCGGGATGCTATGCTGCTTTACATACACGAAACCGGAAGGGCTTCCTTTGTAGATGGAAAAATGATCTTTTTACAAGGCAGCCCGGAACTCTCGGAAAAGAACGGGATCAAATTCGGCCGACTTTCCGGAATCTCAGCTCATTATGTGCCAAATTATCTCCAGAAAAACTGTCTCCCCAGTTGGAAGACCAACTGCATTGAAGATTGGGAGACCAAGGTAGACAGGATCGTTGAGGAGACCAGGGAAGAAGACATGACAGTGATCGCGGGCATACCCTCCTGGGTTCAGATGTATTTTGAAAGACTAACAGTGGCTACCGGCAAGAAAGTAGGGGATCTGTTCAGAAACTTTGAGCTCTTTATTTACGGCGGGGTCAACTATGAACCTTACCGAAGCACCTTTGAGGATCTGATAGGGAGAAAGGTGGCGAGCATAGAGTTGTTTCCTGCCAGCGAGGGCTTCTTCGCCTATCAGGACAGGCAGGACAAAAAGGGTATGTTGCTGTTGCTCAACTCTGGGATTTTCTATGAATTTATAAAGGCAGAGGAGTATGGGTCTGAAAACCCTGAAAGGCTTACCATCAAAGATGTTGAGGTTGGCGTGAATTATGCCATTGTGATTTCCACCAATGCCGGGCTTTGGGGGTACGACCTTGGAGATACCGTTCAGTTTATTTCATTGAACCCATACAGGATCGTTGTTTCGGGCAGGATTAAGCACTTTATTTCAGCCTTTGGAGAGCATGTGATTGCTAAGGAGGTCGAGCAAGCCATGCAGGAAGCTATACAAAAGACTAGAGCCCAGGTACAGGAATTTACCGTGGCTCCTCAGATAACGCCTCAACAAAAGGAGTTGCCCTACCATGAATGGTTTATTGAATTCGTCAAAAAGCCAGAGGATCTGGATCAGTTTGCAAAATATCTGGACAAGGCCTTGCAGGAGCAGAACAGCTATTACTTAGATCTTATCAAGGGGAAGGTACTACAACCTCTGAAGATAACCCCCGTCAGAAAGTCGGGTTTCCAGGAATACATGAAATCCATGGGCAAATTAGGAGGACAGAACAAGGTGCAGCGATTATCCAATGACAGGAAGGTAGCTAAAGGACTGGAAAAGCTACAGCAGGGGTAGGAATACCGCTATAAAAGAAAAGGCTGGCTTAGATATAAAATGTATTTTTGCGCTGAGTATGAGCAAGATCAAGAATACGACACGCGCACAGGAGTCTACCAACGCCATTGAGCGTTTGTACATCACCATGCGCCACCTCTTTAACAGAGGGTTTTACAAGCCCATGGGGGTATCCGGGGAGACGCTCAGGAATGCGCTGCTATTGCTGAGACCCGAAATATACGGGTCAGTCGCCGAAGAGAAATCGGAACTAAACGGCCTTATTTATGTGCTGGAACGCTTGCCGGAAGGGATAGAGCAATGCCGCTTTATCAATCTCACTTCGGATGAGGGGTATTCAAAGTCCCATTTTAACCCGATCATCCCCCCAAAGAGACGCCGGAATTGCTATCGGATAGACCAGGAGCAGATGAACATTGAGATCACCCGCGGCCGATCTGATATCTATGATATTCTGACCCACCTCACTTTTCTCTTTATTGAATCCGGTAAGATCTGCAACAAGGTTTTAATAGAAGATACGCAGAAGACGATCAGGGACTGGCATAAACTCGAGGAGGCGGTGCAGAAGAACAAGCTGACTCAGGCCGAAAAGGAAGTTGCTCTGATACATACGGCCAATATCCTGGGAAGGTCTTTTGTGGAGACCATGGAAGTGTACCAAAAGCTGGGGACAAAAAAGGACCCGGAAAGATTCCTCAAGATCATATATTGGCTGGGAAAACTGGCCATTGAGGAAGAATTGGGAGGCGAAAAGAGGATTATCACCTTTAGCACTTTGCTCAGGGAACGGCTGGGCCACCATATTCACGGAGAGCAATGGGCAGATCAGATCAAGGAAGTGCTAAACAAACACGGGTTGCTACAACGGCCCATGCACATCATTAGCGCTAATATGCACAGCGTGGTCAATTCCTTATATGCGAAAAAGGCTTTGCGAAAGGAGTTTCCGGGGGAGGGAAAACTGGAGATGTTCCAGCAGCTCAGCCTGGAGAAGAACGGAGTTCTGAGAGACAAAGTGCTGACTTCGGCTCGCAAAAATGGGATGATCGAGATCAAGGACAAATCTGGGACCAGTATAGATGTGCAGATCTTCGATATGGCCAAACTTGGCAAGGACGCCTGTTGCTACGAATTGAAGGAAGGGATACCGGATGAGGAAAAACCTGTTATCTTCGTAATGGATTACGCCTTTGGGGAACAGGCCTTTGAAACCATTGATGAATTGCTGAAACCGTTTAAGCGAAAAAGGCAAAAACCGGCCTATATGGATGTGGCGTCCATTTCTATAATGGGAAAAGCCGGGATTCTTGAAGGAGGTAAAGGGGATCTGATGATTCCAACGGCTCACATTTTTGAAGGCACGGCAGACAACTATCCCTTTGATAACGCATTCAGTGCAGATGATTTCAGGGGTAATGGGCTCAAGGTACTGGAAGGAACCATGGTAACAGTGTTGGGAACCTCCTTACAGAATAAAGACATCTTGAAATGGTTCCATGAATCTACCTGGGGGGCGATCGGTCTGGAAATGGAAGGCGTGCATTATCAGAAGGCGATTCAGTCTGCTTCCAAAATCAGGAAGAGCATTCGGGAGGATGTCACGGTAAGGTATGCCTATTACGCTTCTGATAACCCTCTGGAAACGGGTAGCACCCTGGCTTCGGGAGGTCTGGGAACTACGGGAGTGAAACCGACGTATTTGATCACGGATAAGATATTACAACAGATATTTAACTAACGACTATGGCCAAAGAAATTCAACCGAAAAAAATGGAGCCCAGCGACGAGATTGACCTGGGTCAGCTTTTCGCATTGATCGGGAAAGGATTTAACAACATTTTCAGGGGATTTCTGAGGATGTTCCTGTATT